>CANQIE010000024.1 GCA_947623935.1 uncultured Bacilli bacterium
AACCGATTATATCTGCCTATGAATATGAATTATTAGATCGTTTTGAAGAGCGAGCAAAAGCAGCATACCGTGAAAAAATGGCACAAGAGAAAGCAGAGAAAGCAGTTCAAAAAAAAGAACAAGCAATTCAAGAAAAAGAACGAGCAGTAGAGCAAAGAGAAAAAGCCATGAAAGAAAAAATGGAAAAGGCTACAAAAGATATTGTTCAAAATATGTTAAAAAAGAAGATGGATAAGAAATTGATTCAAGAAATCACCGGATTAACCATGAAAGAGATTGATGTATTAGGGCAAAATTAATTTATCTAGAAACGATATTTAAAAAAGGAATATCGTTTTTTTCTATTATTTGCTATAATAGTAATAGTTTTGATGGGAGGTGTAGAAATGAGTGAAGAGACTAAACAACATATTAAAGAAAAACTCTTGTTAGTACCTAATAAACCAGGTAGTTATCAGATGAAAAACAAAGATGGAATCATCATCTATGTAGGAAAAGCTAAGAACTTAAAAAATCGTTTAAAAAGTTATTTTACGGGAACCGTTACAGGAAAGACCGCCATGTTAGTAAATGATATTGCTACGTTTGAATATATTGTTACCTCTTCCGAATTAGAGTCATTGATTCTTGAAATCACCTTAATTAAAAAATACAATCCCAAATACAACATTTTATTAAAAGATGATAAAAGTTATCCTTATATTGAACTTACCAATGAAAATTATCCTAGGTTAAGAGTCGTTCGAAACGTCAATCGTAAAAAACATAAAAGTAGACTTTTTGGACCTTATCCTAATGTCACCAGTGCTAGAAAAACGGTTGAAATGTTAGGAAGAATGTATCCTTTACGAAAATGTGATCGACTAAAAAAGGACGTGTGTCTTTACTATCATTTAGGGGAGTGTCTTGGCTACTGCAAAAAAGAAGTTAATAAGGATGAAATTAATACAATGGTCGATGAAATTACCACTTTTTTAAAAGGAGATAGTTCTCTACTAACTAAACGAATTAAAGACGATATGGAAAAAGCAAGCAAGACCATGAATTATGAGAAAGCTCTCGAACTTAAAAACATGCTTCAAGATATTGAAATTACTTTACGACACCAAAAAATTGATTTAAATCATAATTATAACTTTGATTTGTTTGCTTATTATAATGATAAAAACTTTTTATCGGTGCAATGCTTTTTTATTAGGGAAGGATTACTTTTTGGACGTCATAGTGATATCATAGCAACCTTAGGGAACCCAGAGGATGAACTGATAGAATACATCATTAAATTCTATGAGAAAAATAGTATGCTTCCTAAAGAAATTGTAGTTCCTTCAACACTAGAACAAGATTTATTAGCAGAATATCTAGGCGTTAAAGTGAGTAGTCCTTCAAGAGGCGATATTAAGAAACTTATTTCGATGGCTCAAGATAATGCCAAAGTAGCCTTGGAAGAAAAAGAAGATTTGCTTAAACAAAACGATGAAGCAAGACTACAGGCCCTTAATGAGTTAAAAGAACTTTTACATTTAGAGAAAGTTTCTCGTATGGAAGCCTTTGACAACTCGCATTTGTTTGGCACTTTCTATGTGGGCGGAATGGTGGTTTTTGAAGACTTTTTACCTCTTAAAAATGAATACCGAAAATATAAAATTTCGGTTGATGTGAAAGATGACTTAGGAGCGATGAGAGAAGTCATTTACCGAAGATATTTTAAAGTGTTGATGGAGAATCTTGTAAAGCCTGATTTAATCATCATGGATGGAGGAGAAAACCAAGTAGCCGTTTGCAAAGAGATTATTGATAGTCTTCACTTAAATATTCCAATATTAGGACTTAAAAAAGATGAACACCACAGAACTAATATTTTACTAAACGAAAAAGGCGAAGTTTTACCGTGTGATCCTAAGAGTAATTTGTTTATTTTCTTATCGAAAATTCAGGAAGAAGTACACCGTTATGCTATTACGTATCATCGTACTTTAAGACAAAAAGGAAGTCTTGCTAGTCTACTTGATATGGTTCCAGGAATTGGTGAAGTAAGACGAAAAGATCTGCTTAGAAAATTTGGTTCTCTAAAAAAGATGAGAGAAGCAAGTATCGATGAGTTGGCAGTTGTAGTAGGAAAAGAAGTTGCTGAGTCTCTTCATAAATATTTACAAGAATTATAGGAGGAAGTATGAAAGCAAGAGGAATGGGTTTTAATTATGAAGCGGTAGCCCCATCGAATGATAGCAACAATTTATCTAGTTCAAAAGTAACCGGTACCCTTTATTATACTGAATTAGTAGACAGGTACCGTCTTACATCTATGACCGATTTAAAAGAAGTAGAACATTATTACATAGTAAAGAAAGAACTATACGATGAGTGCCCACGTAGTTTTAAACTTACTGAAGTAGAAAGTGGGGTCGTTATCTATAGAGGAGAATTAACTATAGAAAAAGGTCCTAGTCTAGAAAGCTTAGATGATTATTTAATTACGTATGAAGTATTAAAACAAGAATATACATATCAAGATATCGTAAGTCTTATTAATTGTATAAGAGAAGATAAAAAGAATAAAACCTTAGTCAAAAAAAGTAAAGATAAGGATTAAAAAGAGAAGTAAAGGAAGTAGGGATTTTTATGCATACCATTCAAGTGATGGATGAAGATCTTGCTAATAAAATAGCAGCAGGAGAAGTGGTTGAAAGGACCATGAATGTAGTTAAGGAATTAGTTGAAAATGCGATCGATGCTAAGAGTAGTGAAATTAAAATTGAACTTGTGGATGCAGGCGTAAAAGAAATTAGAGTCATCGATAATGGCGTAGGAATGAACAGGGAAGATGCCGTCCTTGCTTTTAAGCGTCATGCGACTTCTAAGTTAAAATCGATCGATGAGTTATTTCATATTCATTCACTAGGTTTCCGTGGTGAAGCGCTTCCGTCCATTGCGGCCGTATCTCATCTTACCTTAAAAACCAGTGATGGAGAAGAGGGCACTTTGGTGGAGATGGACGGTGGTAAAGAAAGGGAAGTCTCTTCTTGTGATTTACGCAAAGGAACGGATATTACCGTTAAAGATCTATTTTATAATACACCAGTAAGACTTAAATATTTAAAAAATTTATATACAGAACTAGCCCATATTACAGATTATGTCAATAAAATGGCCTTGTCCTATCCCAATATTAAGTTTGTCTTAAAAAATAATGGAAAAGTCTTATTAAATACGGACGGAACGAATCGGCTCTTAAAAGTAATTAACGATATTTATGGTTTATCTGTCACTAAGAAAATGGTAGAAGTAGAAGGCGAAAATGATGATTATCACGTAAGCGGTTTTATTTCGTACCCTGAACTCATGAAAAGTAACCGTAATGCGATCACGGTTCTAGTCAATGGCAGGTACATTCGTAATAATGAGCTCAATCGTTTTATAACCGATTGTTATCACACCTATATGCCTCCTGATAAATATCCGATCGTCGTTTTAAGTATTGAAGCAGATCCCATTTTAATCGATGTTAATGTGCATCCTACCAAAATGGATATTAAATTCTCCAAGATGGATTCTCTAAAAGAATTAATTGCCTCTTTAATTAAAGACAAATTAGAAACCTTAACCCTTATTCCGGATGCCTCTACTTCCACAGTGATTGAAGGTAATGAAACCAAAATTAGTAACCATTATAGTACCACTTCTTTAGAGGAATTTAATAGGGAAAAAAAAGATCAAGAATATGAACATTTTGAGAAGATGACTTTGAACCTAGAAGTTCGTGAAGAAGATGAAGTCATTGATAAATTAGAGGAAGATGAAGAGAAATCCTTAAACGAAGAAGAACCACGTATCAAAGAAATGTATCCTGTGGGCCTTGTGCATGGAACGTATATCGTTGCGGAGAATGAAGATGGTATGTTTTTAATCGATCAACATGCCGCCAATGAACGGATCAATTATGAATATTATTTAAAAGAAATGAGTTCTCCTAAAAAAGAAAAAATGGATTTATTAGTTCCTATTTCCGTAGAACTTCCCAACAATGAATATCTTATTTTTAAAGAAAATTTTAACGTATTTGAAAACTTAGGATTTGGGTTCGAAGAGTTTGGTTCTAATACGATTATTATTCGAACGGTTCCTCTATGGTTACAAAGGGCAAGAGAAGAAGATGCCATTCATAAAATTATAGAGATCATCGTTGAAAAAGAAGATTTTAATAGTGAACGTTTCTTTCATTTAATTGCGGCCACTGTGGCTTGTAAAGCTTCTATCAAAGCGAA
Organism: uncultured Bacilli bacterium; assembly: GCA_947623935.1. Taxonomy (GTDB): domain Bacteria; phylum Bacillota_I; class Bacilli_A; order RF39; family UBA660; genus Faecenecus. Next base: position 4,266 of record CANQIE010000024.1, read on the forward strand.
TGACTTTATTACGATTGATGAAATGAGAAGTCTCCTATCACGTCTTAGAGCTTGTAAAAATCCATTTACTTGTCCACATGGAAGACCTACTATTATTACTTTTTCAAAATACGAATTAGAACGCTTATTTAAACGCGCTATGTAAGGAGAAATTATGATTACCAAATTTAATTTACAAACAGAATATCAAAAAGCGATGAAATTAAGGCGAAAAACACCTTCTTTTCTTACCAGTGATTATACGATTCAACAATTTGAAAATGAGTTAAAAGAACAAGCCGATGCCATTTATTTGGCGTATGAAGCGGTCATGGGTTCGGTGATTCAAAACGATACATTAGAATTTGCTCTTCATCCAGAGTTAACAATCTCTTCTCATTGTTCTAATTATAAAACGACGGATAAACTTCATTTCTATACTTCTAAATCGTATGAACATATTTTTAAGCGACATACACCTTATTGCTTACTTCCATCGCCTCGTGTCTATTTAGCATCTGGTTCTTATCCTTTTTTAAATAGGAGTCTTTTAGAACTTGCTACCGGAAGTGATGCTTTCTTCTTTTTTGGTGGAGTCTATGGCGATACTAGAGATCCTTATTTTCTTCATCAAGTAAATAAATATCGTACTTTAGAAGAAAATCTTGCTTTCTATCATCAATTTAGTTTAGAGGAGTATCCTCTTATTCAAGAAGTAGATTATCCAAAGCAAAAGAAAATGATTTTGATTTGTTATGAACAAGAATATAGTCTTCCTAAACAGCAAGATTTATATATAAGTTAGGTGAAAACAATGTTACCGATTATTGTTATTGTAGGGCCTACAGCAGTAGGAAAAACGAAATTAAGTATTGCTTTAGCCAAAAAATTTAACGGGGAAATTATTAATGCCGACAGTATGCAGTTTTATAAAGGACTTGATATTGGAACAGCTAAAATAAAAGAAGAAGAAAAAGAAGGCGTTAGCCATCATTTATTTGATATTGTAGAAGTCAATCAAATGTATACCGTTTATGATTATCAAAAAGATGCCAGGAAGAAAATAGAAGAAATACGAAGTAGAGGACATGTCCCTATTTTCGTTGGAGGAACGGGTCTATATATCAAAGCAGCCCTTTATGATTATGAGTTTCAAGAAGAAGAAAAAGTAGTTTGCGATTTATCCGATGAAGAACTAAAAGCTTATGTTGTGCAACATTTAGAGAATCAAGAAGTAGATTTAAATAATCGAAGAAGACTTGAACGACTTTATGCAAAGATCCAAAATCATAGTTTCCATCATCAAAAAAAAGATCTTCCACTTTACGATTTTATCTGTATAGGACTTACTACGGATCGAAAGAATCTTTATCAAAAAATCGATGACCGGGTGGATCTTATGATGAAAGAAGGATTGTTAGACGAAGTACATTATTTCTACAAGCAAAAGATTCATAGTAAAGCTTTGATGACGGGAATTGGATATAAAGAACTTTATGCCTATTTTGATCAAAAAATATCTTTAGAAGAAGCTATCAATTTAATTAAAAAGAACTCACGTCATTATGCTAAAAGACAATATACTTTTTTTCATCATCAATTGCCTGTTACTTGGTTTGAAAGTAATTATGAAGATTTTGAAAAAACCGTTGAGGAATGTACAAAGTACATAGAAAAAGAAGTAGCGTAATACTTCTTTTACTGTGCCTCCCTATAAACGGTTTTATCGAAGGAATGTTGGTTGGTTTTTAATGCTTCTAATTCACTTGTCGTAATTAAGAAGAAATTGTATTCCAAAATGTCTTTTCCACTTTTTTCAACGGGATCATCCCAGGTAAGATCTAAGTGATACCACCCATCATTTAGATAGACTAAATTCCATACGTGATTTTCACTCGATATTTTATAATTCGGTACATTTAAGCGATCTAAGAAGATTTTCATGCTGTCGGTATAGCCTCCACATATGCCGTATCCTTGAATTAAATTTCCATAGGCAGTATCGGAATCGTATTCGGCAATTTTGTCTTCGGCTCTTGCACTATCGTATTTACTGTTGTTGATGATGTAGTCGTGTACGGCTTTGATTTTATCTTCTAAGCTCATGTCGTCCTTATAAATTTGCTGTTCAATCGTTTCTACTTTTTGATTGATTTCTTTTATTTTTTGATCGGAATAGGTATGAGTTATATGAATACTTATTTTGCCAAGGACGTCGTACGATGTTTCAATATTTTTAAAACCATTATAAGCATGTACAAAATTATTAATATGTGAAAGTAAAAGTTGATCATCCGAAATATCTTTTACATCATTTAGACAGTTATCGTATTCTTCCGGACAATAGAAGGTAAAATCGGTAAGACCGGCATTTAGAACCGTATAATAAATTTTCATGATATCTTCTCTATTTTGTGGTGAAAAGTTATCGGTATTTTCAATAAATGCATATTTGTAGTTTAAATAATACTCGTTTTTTTGATTTTCTTCAATCACCGCGACTGTATCTGCTTTTACAAAAGTCTTCATATAAAACGCGATAATTTCTTCACGGTATAAGAAACAAACTCCAAAAATAATGAGAACTAATCCCCATACAGTTAAATTTCGTGCTAATTTATTCATTCTCTTCACCCTAGTATCATTATAGCAAAACAGAACAAAAAAAAGAAGTAATTTTTACTACTTCATTTCATTGACCATTTTGGTAAGTCTTGATTTATCACGACTTGCTTTATTATCTTTGATAATTTTGTTTTTTAAAGCTTTATCAATTCTTTTTTCAGCATCGACTAATTTTGCTTGGGCATCCTTCTTATCGTTTGCTTGTACTGCTTTTTCTACTTTTTTAACAGCAGATTTCATACTTGATTTAAAAAGAATGTTGGCTTCTTCCTTTTTCGCATTCGTTTTTACACGTTTTTTTGCGCTTTTAATATTTGGCATTTTTTCACCTCGCTTTTTGATAACACCTTAATTCTAACAAAAAATAAGAAAAAAAGCAAATAGAAAATCGTGTTTTTATACATAATAAGAAGGGTGAATAGAAAATGAAACACGAAATTGATTTAAGCAATTATCAAATTAGAACCGATTTAGTTATTGATACCATTAAAGAAGAGCATTCCAATTATGTGATGGAAAGAGCTACTTCTTATGACCAAATCAAGGTAATGGAAGTCGATTTAGATAAAGAAAAAGGAACAGTTTTAGGTAAAAAAGAAGGACGTTATATCACAATTAAGTTTGAAGATGTAACGGATCACACGAATCGTAACAACTTAGTAGAGGTCGTAACTGCAGAATTACGAAATTTGCTTACCTATTTAAAAATTCCAAAAGAAGCAAAATGTTTTGTCGTGGGACTTGGAAACCGTAATTCAACACCAGATGCCCTAGGACCTAAGACGGTTGATAATTGTTTTGTTACCAAGTATTTATTTGATATGGAAGATTCTGTTGTAGAAGAGGGTATTCGCAATGTTTCTTGTTTTATTCCGGGTGTCATGGGAAGTACCGGTATTGAAAGTAGTGATGTCATTTTAGGCATTGTCGAGAAAACAAGACCGGATTTTATTATAGCTATCGATGCTTTGGCTTCTTCTAGTATTGAGCGTCTTTCAAAGACCATTCAAATTACCGATACGGGAATTCATCCCGGAAGTGGAGTAGGAAATACCAGGAAAGAAATCTCTAAAGATACGATTGGTATTCCTGTAATTGCGATAGGTATTCCTATGGTTGTAGATCTTCCCACGATTGTTTCGGATACCATTCAATACTTCTTAAAGCAAATGAGTTACAACAAAGAAAATTTTACTAAAGGAAGTCATAAACTAACACCTGTTACTTCCCGTAACTATCTAAAACATGAAGAACACTTATCCATGGTTGAAAAAGAAAAACTTTTGGGAATGGTAGGAACGCTTTCCGATGAAAAAGTGAAATCCTTAATTTTTGAAGTTTTATCGCCTATTGGCTATAATATGATGGTAACACCAAAAGAAGTTGATTTTGTTATTGATTATTTAAGTGAAGTATTATCTAAAAGTATTAATGCTTCTCTTCATGAAAAATCTTTGTCGAATTAAATGTTTATAATTCAAATTCTTTTTGTTTCTTTCGACATATTCCTTACTTCTTATTAAGTAGAATGAATCATATCTATTAATGAGAGGTGAACGATATGCAAAAAGGAAAAATGAAATTAAAAAATACCAAAAGAAGTAAAAATAGAGTTCTTTTATTCCCCCTTTTACTGGTTCTTTTAGGAACTATTTCTTACTATGGATCTATTTTTTTAGCTAAAGATGAAAACAATCCGATTTTTTTAAGGCAATTTATTTACCAAAGTTTGCCTTTTAAAGAGACCATTGTTCCTAATGAAAAAATTGTGACTTCACTTATGCAATTTTTTTCTAAAGTAGATATCAATCATCCAAGTTCGATTTTAAGTGAAGCACAAGTTTACTTTCAAGAAGAGGAAAGTACTCCGGTCATGGAAGAAGGTAAGGAAGAGGTTGTTCTTCCTGAAGAAGATAAAGTAGAAGAGCAAGAAAAAAAGAATCTTCCTTTAGTCTATCTTTATAATACGCATCAATCTGAAACTTATACTACTTCCAACAGTGAACCTTATAACATTGAACCTACGGTGCTTATGAACTCCTATATGTTAAAAGAAAAACTCTCTAAGATGGGTATTGATTGTATTGTCGAAGAAGAAAATATTCCCGAACTCTTACGTATTCATCAATGGAATTATGCATCGAGTTATAAACTGACACGTCTTTTGATGGACGATGCAAAGAAAGAAAATCCAAGCCTTACGTATTTTGTCGATTTGCATCGGGATTCGGTAGGGCATTCTATTTCTACCACTACGATCGATGATGTTAGTTATGCTAAAGTCATGTTTCTAATTGGTCTTGAGAATGAAAATTATAAGGCAAATCTGGCGTTCACCGAAAAACTGAACGATTTAATCGAAGCTAAATATCCAGGTATTAGTCGTGGTATCTATAAAAAAGAAGGACCGGGCGTAAATGGGGTTTACAATCAAGACTTTAGTCCTAAGACGATTTTAATTGAAGTAGGAGGAGAAGAAAATACGATCGATGAAGTGAATCATACAATGGATGCCATTGCAGATATTTTAGGTAATGTCATACGCGAGGAAATGCTATGAAAAAATATACTTTTGCGTCCTTCTCCTTTCTTCTTTTATTCTTAGTTTTTGTAGGTCTTTATTTTACTGCCGGAAGTGGTTACTATGAAACAGAGGAGCGAAAAAAAACATCTCTTACGGAAGAACAAATTGCTCTATTTGAACAAGATGTCAAAGAGGGAAAAGAAATTGATCTTGAAAACTATTTATCGTTAAACGATAAGAATTACGATAACGTGATATCTTCGACCGCTTTATCGGTATCCCAAAAAATAGGAGAGTACTTTGAAAAAGGCTTAAATACGTTCTTTAATGCGATGGCAAGTGCTATGAATCCAAAATAGCACTTGTTTTCTTTTATCCTTTTCGCTATACTTATACTATAGGGTGGTGTTGGATATGAATGATAAAGGACTTATGGTGCCTAAAATTGTCATTATTGATCAGGATGAATGTATTACAACAGGTGGTTGGATTTATCTTTTAAATGAGTTTTTAGGAACCCACTATAAAGAAGAAGATTTTAGTAGTTACTGTGTTGAAGAAGAAGTAATCTCTGATCCTAAAGTACGAGATGCCTTTTACCAGTATATTTTGGATCATAATATGTATTCCCATGCTTATTTTTTGCCAGGAGCTATTCCGGTCTTAGAAAAACTTTTTAAAAGTACCTATTATAGACCTTATATTGTGACTAGTTACAGTATTCCCCAGGTGTTTGAAAAATGCGGCATTTTAGCACAGCAAAAACATGATTTCTTTCTCAAATATATGCCTTTTATTCCACCGGGAAGAGTACAGTTATCGAGTGGTGATAAATCCGTTTTTAAGGGAGATGTTCGAATCGACGACTTGGTAAAGCATATGTACGATGCAGAATTAAAACTACTCATGACTTCGTTTCACAACAAAGATATTCCGGATACTATTTTACAGGAACAAGGAATTACTAGAGTAGGCGATTGGTATGATGTTGAAAAAGTATTAAAGTTGTAGGAGGAATTATAATGAAATACGATACGACGACTCGGATTACCCGTTTTGATGTCGACTGGATGCGGATTAAAGCAGCCTGCATGACCACGATTAGTAAAGAAGCAGGAAAGGAACCAACGACACTTTGGAAGAAGAAATTATTGATTTGTAGGCATTCGCCTATTAGAAGAGGTGTTGTCAGTTGGAAATGGGACCATATTCCCTATGCCATCTCAACCCATTTTGCAAGACACCACGAAGGATGCGAAAAGTTTATTGGCACCGAAAGAGAAGATAGAACACAAATGGATCGTTCGCTTCGAAGTCAGATGAATTATGTACCCATGGAAATGGATGCGAACCTTCAAGCGTTAATGAACATTACCGAAAAAAGACTTTGTTTACAAGCAGATCCTACTACAGTTTTATATGCAACAGCTTTAGTGGATGAAATCAAAAAGTATGATCCTTTAGTTGCCTGGAGTAATGTTCCTCAATGCATTAGGTGTGGTGGATGTGTAGAACCTTTTGGAAAATGTCACTTCTATCAAGAACTCATGAAAGATGTTTCTCTAGAAGACCAAATGGATGTCATGAAAAGATACGATATATACAATGAAAAAGTACGAAAATTAGTACTTCCTAAAGAAGAATTGAAATAGTCTAGTAAGGCTATTTTTTCTTTACATTTTACCTTTCTATTTATATAATAATAGATACATTTATCTGGGTGATGATTTTATGAAAAATTTTGAATTAACCTTATTAGAAGAAGATCAACTAGAAGTACCAAATGTGCTATCCATATTCAATATCTATGGTCCAACATCTCCCGTTACTGATTTAGCTATTTTAACCAATATGGAACGACTTACTAGATTTGCTTATAGTAGAGATGATCATTCTTCCTTTGGAAGATGTGGGTCTTACTTTCTTAAAACACCTAGTTCTTTTGGGAAACATATCAAGGTCATCAATAATATGGGTGCTTTAACAGAAGAGTCAAATGTGGACCGTACCATAGGTATTAGGCCTGTTCTAATAGCACCTAAGGAATTTATAAATAACTTAGAAAAGAGAAAAGGATATCAAGGAATGGTAGAAGTTTCCTTTGGAGAATACCCTCAATATGTAGAGAACGATTATGACTCCATCCATGCTTTGTATGAATTATATTCCAAACATAAATTGATAGAAACCGGTAAAACCTATACCTTTGATGTTCAATATTACTATGAAACAGAACTTCCTTTTTATCCTATCAAGAAAAAAGAAGTGTTATGGAACGGAAAAAAATATCTTCCTTTTATCAAAGATGTAATGGGACCTGATGATTATGCAGAACTATCGAATAAAGAACGCATGCGAATAGAAAAACTCTATTGGTTAAAGGTAGAGCCTATTACTTGGTTATACGATGAGAAAACAAACTTACTGGTTTCAAAAAGAATTTTACTTTCTGGTATTCCTTTTTCGATGGTAGATGTTTCCTATGAAAAATCGGAAATAAAAAAGTATTTGGATACCTACATGAAGGAGGAGATTATTCCCTCTACTATTGAAAGATCTATCATGGATGAAAATCCAAGCCTTAAAAGTTTTGTTTATTGGAAGAGGCCGAAAGGAAGAAGATAAAAGATGAATGATTTTGAATTAACTTTATTAGAAGAAGAGCAAGTAAAAGCCCCTCATATTCTTTCAGTACTTAGTACCTATGGATTAAAAGCTTCTATCACAGATTTAGCTATTTTAACGGATATTGATAAAAATTTTAACTCTTTCTATGTCAAAGATAATAGAACTTTATTTGGAAGAGGTGGACCCTACTTTCTTAAAACTTCTCGTAATGATGGCACAAATTATCAAGATATTTGTTATATAGAAGCTTCAGGAGAACAGTCCCCCATCGGTTGTAGTGGTGATAGTCGTATTCGTGGAATAAGACCTGTTTTGGTTGCGTCAAAATCGTTTGTTTCTGGTTTAGAAAAGAAAAATGGCTATAAAGATCTTTTAGAGGTATCTTTTGGAGAATATCCTCAGTATGTAGAACAAGATAGGGAAAAAGTGCAACACTTAAATAATCTTTTTCAAGAACATAAATTAAAACAAACCGGGAAGACCTATACCTTCGACGCTAATCCTTATTATGAAGTGTTGTCTCCTTTTTTCCCAAGAACCTTTTTAGAATATGAATTAAAAGGAAATAAATATATTCCGTATATTAAAAATAGTAATGGACCTTATCCATACGTTAAACTAACAAACAAAGAAGAGGTTAAATTAGGTAAAACTTATTGGATTAAAGTGGAGCCTATTACTTGGTTATACGATATAGAAAGTAATTTGCTTCTTTCTAAAAGAATTTTAGTAGCAGGTATTCCTTTTTCGATTGATGGTAAAGCCTATGCAGGATCGGATATCAAAAGGTATTTGGATACTTATATGAAAGAGGAGATTATTCCTTCTACTATAGAAAGATCTATCATGGATGAAAATCCAAGCCTTAAAAGTTTTGTTTATTGGAAGAGGCCGAAAGGAAGAAGATAAAAGATGAATGATTTTGAATTAACTTTATTAGAAGAAGATCAAGTAAAAGCACCTCATATTCTTTCAGTACTTAGTACTTATGGGTTAAAAGCTCCTATCACGGATTTAGCTATTTTAACAGATATTCCGAGTATTCATAGGAGTGCTCAATCTTTCTATGTTAAAGATGATAAAACATTATTTGGACGATGTGGATCTTACTTTCTTAAAACGCTTAGCAATGATGGTACAGATAATCGAAATAATTATATTTATTATATAAATGCTTCAGGAGAACAGGCCCGCAGAGGTTGTAGTGGTACTATTCGTATGCATGGAATAAGGCCTGTTTTGGTAGCACAAAAATCGTTTGTTTCTAGTTTAGAAAAGAAAAATGGTTATAAAGATCTTTTAGAGGTATCTTTTGGAGAATATCCTCAGTATGTAGAACAAGATAGGGAAAAAGTGCAACGCTTAAATAATCTTTTTCAAGAACATAAATTAAAACGAACCGGGAAGACCTATACCTTCGATGATACTCCTTATTATGGATTTTGCTATGATTTTTTCACAAGAACCATTTTAGAATATGAATTAGATGGAAATAAATATATTCCGTATATTAAAACCCGTAATGTATCTTATCCATACGTCAGCCTAACAAACAAAGAAGAGATTAAATTAGGTGAAACGTATTGGATTAAAGTGAAACCTATTACTTGGTTATATGATATAGAAAGTAATTTACTTCTTTCTAAAAGAATTTTACTTTCTGGTGTTCCTTTTTCGGTGGAAGGTAAAGGATATGAGCACTCGGATATCAAAAAGTATATAGATACGTATATGGTTAAAGAAATCATACCTTACAACCAAAGATCTATTATGGATGAAAATCCTTCCCTACAAAATTTTGTTTATTGGAAGAAGCCTAAAGGAAGAAGGTAATGGTATGAATGATTTTGAATTAACTTTATTAGCAGTAGATCAGGTAATGAGCAGTCAAAAACTACCTATATTTAAACCTTATGGAGTTATGGCTGCTACTACGGACTTTGCTATTTTAACGGGAAATGAAGTGGCAGAATATCATTTTTGTAGAGACGATAAACCACATTTAACAGGAAGAAGTGGAGCCTATTGGCTTAAACCTTCCAGTTCTTTGGCCTTTCGAAGATTATATCAAGACACAAATTGTATTGATGCTTTTGGAGATGGTGAGAATGTTCGTTATGTTTCCTTTACACATGGAATAAGACCAGTTTTAATTGCATCCCAGGAATTCTTAGAACAATTAGAAAGAAAAACAGGATATATGGGAATTACAGAAGTAACATTTGGAGAATATCCTCAATATGTAGAACAAGATTCGGAAAAAGTAAATCTTTTAGATAGACTTTACAAGGAAAATAAATTGAAACTTACTGGAAAAGCCTATACCGTCGATGGTTATAAATTTGAGCTTGATGCCATATATTCTTCGATGTATGTAATGGAATATGAATGGAACAAAGAAAAATATGTTATTACCGGTTTAACCAAAGGATATTCTTCAGATGTAAAATTATCGAATGGAGAACTTCTTCAAAATGGTAAACCTTACTGGATTAAAGTAGAACCTATTACTTGGTTGTACGATGAGAAGACAAATTTACTCATTTCTAAAAGAATTTTACTTTCTGGTATTCCGCTTTTTCTGGATAGTGATGTTAAAGATTTTGATGAATCTTTTCTTAAAAAGTTTATGGATACATTTATGGCAAAAGAAATCATTCCTTCAAACCTAAAAACAGATGTAACGTTATTAGATGAGAACGAAGCTCTTCATAATTATGTTTATTGGAAGAAGCCTACTAAAAATAAATAGGAAAGAGAATATCTTTTCTTTTTTGTTATTCTTTTGTATAATAAGTATAGTTTGGAGGTGTACTTTAGTGAAGCAAGAAAATATTCGTAATTTTTCGATTATTGCCCATATCGATCACGGCAAAAGTACGTTAGCCGATCGTATTTTAGAAATCACGGGTGCTGTATCGAAAAGAGAAGCTAAAGAACAACTTTTAGATAACATGGATATTGAACGTGAACGAGGAATTACGATTAAATTAAACCAAGTACAACTCCAGTATACTTATAAAGGTGAAGAGTATTATTTACATTTAATTGATACGCCGGGCCATGTCGACTTCAGTTATGAAGTAAGTAGAAGTCTTGCTGCTTGTGAAGGAGCCATTTTAGTAGTCGATGCTGCTCAAGGGGTAGAAGCACAGACCCTTGCTAATTTGTATCTTGCGATGGAACATGATTTAACGATTATTCCGGTCATTAATAAAATTGATTTACCCAATGCCGATATTGAAAAAGTAAAGAAAGAACTTATAAATGAACTAGGTTTTAAGGAAGAGGAAATTATTTTAACGAGTGCCAAGAACGGAACTGGAATCAAAGAATTAGTAGAAGCCGTAATTGAACGTATTTCTGCTCCAAAAGGAGATAAAAATATGCCCTTACAAGGACTTATTTTCGATAGTTTCTTTGATAGTTATAAAGGGGTTGTAGTAACGACTAGAATTATGAATGGTGAAGTCAAAGTAGGAGATACCATTCGCTTTATGGAAACAGGTGCCACTTACGAAGTTACCGAGCTTTGTGTGATGACACCTAAAGAGAAACAACTCCAAAAACTTTCCTGTGGGGAAGTTGGACAAGTGGTAGCTTCCATTAAAGCGATACAAGATGTAAGAGTAGGGGACACGTTTACTCTCGATAAAAATCCAGCCAGTCTTCCACTTCCTGGATACCAACCGATGAAATCGATGGTCTACTGTGGAATCTATCCGATTGAGTCCACTAAGTTTGATGATTTAAGAGACGCTCTCGATAAATTAAAACTAAATGATGCTTCTCTAGTCTATGAACCAGAAACCTCCAAAGCTTTAGGATTTGGTTTTAGATGTGGTTTTTTAGGACTATTACACATGGATATCATCGAAGAACGTATTGAACGAGAATTTCACATTGACCTAATTGCCACTTCTCCTTCCGTTATTTATCAAGTAACTTTAACCGATGGAAGTGAGATTGAAATTGATGCTCCAACGAAACTTCCCGATAGACAACTGATCAAAGAAATAAGAGAACCTTACGTTAAAACGTCGATCTTTACGCCTAGTGAATACATTGGTCCTATTATGGAACTTTGTCAAAATAAACGAGGTGAATATGTCGGAATGGATTATCTAGATACCACCAGAGTCAATATTCATTACGATTTACCTTTATCGGAAATTATTTATGATTTCTTTGATCGACTAAAATCCTCTACCAAAGGATACGCTTCTTTTGACTATGAAATCGCAGGTTACCGTAAAAGTGACCTAGTTAGACTTGATATTTTACTAAATGGTGAACTAGTCGATGCTTTTAGTACCATTGTCCATAAAGATTTTGCGTATACAAGAGGTCGTGCTATCGTTGAAAAATTAAGAAGTATTATTCCAAGACAATTATTTGAAGTACCAATTCAAGCATCCATTGGTGCTAAGATTATTGCAAGAGAAAATATTAAGGCGTTACGAAAAGATGTCCTTGCTAAATGTTATGGAGGAGATATTACTCGTAAACGAAAACTATTAGAGAAACAAAAAGAAGGAAAGAAGCGCATGAAACAAGTAGGAAGTGTTGAGATTCCACAAGAAGCTTTTCTTTCTGTACTCACGATGGATGATAAGTAATATGAAAAGTATGTATATTCACATTCCTTTTTGTAAAAGTATTTGCTCTTACTGTGATTTTTGTAAGATGTATTATGATGAAAAAATGGTTTTAACTTATTTAGATGCTTTAAAAAAAGAAATTGATTCAGTCTATCAAAAAGAAGTATTACAAACTTTATACATTGGCGGTGGTACACCTAGTCATTTATCCAAACCATGTTTAACAAAACTATTTAAAATCATTGATACTTTTCCTTTTGAAGAAAATTACGAATTTACGTTTGAATGTAATATCGAAGACCTATCTTTACTATTACTTATCTTTTTAAAAGAGCACCGTGTGAATCGTCTTAGTATTGGCGTTGAATCTTTTTTAGAAAAAAACTTAAACTTTTTGAACCGTTATCATACCAAAGAAGATGTTTTCCTCAAAATTGCTTTAGCAAAACAAATCGGTTTTTCAAATATTAGTATCGATTTGATGTATGCACTTCCCGGTGAACATTTAGATGATTTAGAAGAAGATATTGATTTTGCTCTTTCGTTAGATGTTTCCCATATTTCTTTATATTCTTTAATTATTGAAGAACACACCAAAATACAAATAGAAAATATTAAACCGATTTCCGATGAACTCGATTTAAAGATGTATCAGTTAATCGAAAAGCAATTAGAACATGCAGGATATGTTCATTATGAAGTAAGTAATTATGCTAAAAAAGGATATGAGTCAATCCATAATCTTACCTACTGGAACAATAATACGTATTATGGATTTGGACTTGGAGCATCTGGTTATATAGATAATGTTCGCTATAGTAATACAAGAAGTCTCAATCATTATGTTGAGGGAAATTATCGTTATCAAGAAGAAAAAATATCTCAAGAATTAGAAATGAGCAATGAAATGATTTTAGGGCTTCGTAAGTTAGTGGGCATTTCTCTTGATGATTTCTATAAAAAATATGGTAAAAGAGTAGAAGAGGTATATGCTATTCAAGATTTACTAGATGCTAAAAATTTGGAAATAGAAAAGGGATATTTAAGAATCCCCAAAGATAAAATATATGTATCGAATGCGATTTTAGTTCGCTTTGTGTAAGGAGTAAGCCATGAAAAAAGAAGATTATTTCAAAACAGAAAGTACTTATATTAAAAATAAAGCTTATTTAGAGGATTACCGGTATTTAATTCGAAATCTTCCTGATTATTTCTTTGAAATACCCGCATCTTCAACTGGAAAGTATCATCCTAAGTATACGCAGGGAGAAGGAGGGTTATTACGTCATACCAAAGCTGCGGTTAGAATTGCTTATGAACTTTTAAATGACCCTTGTATTGGTGATAAATATACCGATAATGAAAAAGATTTAATGTTGATTGCTTTAACGGTTCATGATGGGCTAAAACTAGGAAAAGATAAAAGTAAATACACCTTATTTGATCATCCTTTGCAAATGGCGAACTTTATTAAAGAAAATAAAAAAAATCTTCATTTTATTGATGAAGAAATCGATTTTCTGTGTAAAGTTATTTCTTCTCACATGGGTCCATGGAATAAAGATTATGATGGGAATGAAGTTTTACCAGTTCCTAAGACCAAGTATGAAAACTTTGTCCATATGTGTGATTATCTAGCGAGTAGAAAATGTCTTTTATTAGAATTTGACAACGAGAACCAAATAATAGGATAAATCCTTTGACAAAAACATTTGTTTTATTATAGAATAAAACTAAGAGGAGGATGTATTATGGTAGGAAAACTCATTGTCATTGAAGGAACCGATTGTTCTGGAAAACAGACTCAAGTGGCTCTTTTAGAAGAAAGTTTGAAGAAAAGAGGAATAAATACAATTTCGTTTTCATTTCCGATGTACGATACTCCAACCGGTAAGATAGTCGAAGGCCCTGTTTTAGGAAATGAACGAATGGGACCGAGTTGGTTTAGTGAAGGAACCGTGCAAATTGATCCTTACGTTTTTTCACTTTATCTAGCAGCTGACCGAAAGTACAATATTCAAAAAATAAAAGATTATCTAGATCAAGGTTACTATGTTTTGCTTGACCGTTATACTTCTTCCAACATGGCGCATCAGGGAAGCAAAATATTAAATAAGGAAGACCGATTCTATTTCTTTCAATGGATTGATAAACTGGAGTATTGGCTCCTTGCTTTACCTAAACCGGATCAGACGATATTCCTTCATATGCCTTATTTAAAAAGTTTGGAATTAAGTAAAGAAAGAAGCGAATTAGATGAAGCGGAGAAAAGCCCAGAACATTTAAAGAATGCCGAACAAACGTATATTGAATTATCCGAACTTTATCATTGGAATACCATCGAATGTATGGATGGAGAACGACTTAAATCAAGAAAAGAAATTCAAGAAGAGATACTTAAAGTAGTACTTTAGCATCTCTTTTTTCATACACTTTACTAGAGGTGAATTTATGCATATTATGGCGAGAAGGGGAGTTACTACCAAAAATGTTCCATCCAACACTTTGGATGCTGTAATTTTATCCCAAGCTCTTTCTTATATCGATGGTATTACGTTAGATGTAAGACTTACCAAGGATAATCATTTAGTGGTCTTTGAAAGAGATTCCATTGAATCTTTATCTAATGGCAAAGGAAACATTAGTGAGATGACCTTAGATGAATTAAAACATTATAATACGGGAACGAAGATTCATAAACAAAGCATTATGACCCTTGAAGAAGCCTTAAGTGAAATTGATCTTGAAATGGAACATAAAATCTTATTACATCTTTGTGATCATGCTTCTAAAAACGAAATCTTAGTT
Source organism: uncultured Bacilli bacterium (assembly GCA_947623935.1). GTDB lineage: Bacteria > Bacillota_I > Bacilli_A > RF39 > UBA660 > Faecenecus. The sequence continues at coordinate 19,431 of CANQIE010000024.1, forward strand.
GATGAATTACTAAAAGTTTTAGCAAAGTTTCCAAGTCTAAATATATTAATCGCCAGTTGTGAACTTGCTATTCTACTACTTCTGAAAGAAAAAAATATTTCTTATCCCTTGGGTAGAATTTTTAAATTTAGAGAAGATTATAATTATAAAATAGATTTGTCTTTTTATGTCATTCCACTTTATTTAGTAGATAAAGACTTTATTACGATTTCTTTACAGAATAATAAAGAGATATTTATTTATCCTGTCAACACCCAAGAAGAGTTTGATTCTCTAAAAGAGCTTTTAGGTTCTGATATAGAAAAGGTTTATTTGATTACAGATCGGGTAAAGATTATTAGCTAAATGTCAGTCTTGTATAAGCCCTTTTTGTGCCTAAACATGGTAGGATAACAAATAGAGAATTACTTTTGAAATAACATCACAAAGAGTGAAAATATGACGTTAAATAAATGATTTGCAAATTCATCAATTTACTAATCAGTATTATACGTGTCTACTTTAAGTTTACCACTGCATAAATAAAAATTTTACGTTGTCAAATTTACATTTCTTTTACATCAAAGTTAACAAAAAGTTGACGTGGGGGGGGGTAGTTTTATAATAGAAATAGAATAATAAGTTTCTTTTTAGTTAACTTTTGTGTTTTTATAATAAAAATAAACTATAATGGAAAGTATAAATAATAAAGGAGAAGTGAAGTTATGGAAGAGAAAAGGAATTTGAAAGATTTAATTGCAGTTTGCCTACTCGTATTAGCTTTAGTTCTAATTACTATAGGAACCACTTTTGCCTTTTTTCAATACTCAAGACAAGGAGAAAAGGAAAATAAGATTGAAACAGGAACTTTAACTTTTCTTTATGATGAAAGTAAAAGTAAAGATGGAGGAGTATCTATAGA
>CANQIE010000025.1 GCA_947623935.1 uncultured Bacilli bacterium
TTTTCCTTGATTTTACGAGCAGTTAAATTTGGAACGCTTTTTTTCTCTTAACCGTGCATTTATCTCTATATTTAACGTGCAAAAGAAAAAGTTCTATCTTTTTTCTAGAACTCTTTTTAAAACTTCTTCACGATTTAATTCTTTGGTATCAATCGGAATCATTTCATTGTTTCCTCGTACTAAAATCTCATATTTTCTTCCTTCTAAAGATTCTTCAAAACTACAGAAAAGATTACTATCATCTACTGTTGGATGTACTTCTTTATACATTTCTTTCATCACAGGACAAGCTTCTTCTTCGCTAACTGTTTTCTCTATCTCTTTATACGGATCTTCAGTTACTGCCATATTCTCTTGTTTTCGATTATTTAATACAATCAAAATAATTCCTATTAAAATAAGAATAATTCCCACAAGAGCCACTTCAAAACTATGATTCTTTTTCATTATTTCACTCCTTCCATTTAGAATCTATTTTTATAAGTACATTTTCTACATAATTCTGGGTAAGGTTTCCTTCTTTCAAAACCGCTTCTTAGTTTTTGATAAGTAGAAGAGGAAAGAATTTCTTCTAAAGATGAAGAAAAGATATTTCCAAGGTTAATTACTCCTTCCGCATCTAAACAACAAGGTACACAAGTACCATCCGATAGAATAGCAATATGACTCTTTCCTCCCAAGCAGTATCCATCAGATAGATTATCTAATTCTAAAGTTGGCCAATCAAAGACATCAGCCTTATCAAAGTAACAATTTTCTGCAATTAAGACATTTTTTTGTGTTTTTAACTCTTCCATTAAATCATTCGATAAATTGTAATAATGTTTCATTTTTTCTAATATGTGTTCAAATTCTTTATTCATTTCACCGTCTTTTAATGTCCAATACCGGAAGATAACGGTCATTTTTTTAGATAAATCATGAGTAACCGAGAACACTTCTTCCAAATAATTTTCTTTTCGATTTTCACTATGTAACGAGATATATAAGTGACTTAGACAAGGATGCTTTAAAAGAATTTCTTTACGCTCTTTTAAAAGTGTTCCATTAGTCGTAATGTTTACATTTATCATCTCTTGGTCACAAATAGAAAGAATAGAATCTAGTTCAGGATGTAATAAAGGTTCTCCTTTAACATGAAGATAAATAGTCTTGGTATATGGCTTAATTTTCTCTATTACTTTGCTAAATTCCTCTAGACTCATTTTTTTTAAAGGTCTATTGGTTTTACTACAGAAAGAACAAGCTAAATTACAACGATTCGTAATTTCTACATAGATTCGTTTGAACTGCATCTTAGTCCATCTCACTTTTTAATTCGAAGAGTAAATCACGTAATTCCATAGCTCGTTCGAAATCCAAATTCTTGGCAGCAAGACGCATTTCTTGTTCCACTTTTTCAATCGTTTTAATACGTTCCTGCTTACTTTCTTTAGGAGTTTTCTTACTCTTTTCTTTTCCGGTATCAATATTGCTAATTGCTTCTTGAATATCTTTAATAATGGTAGTTGGCGTAATTCCGTGTTCTTTATTATAAGCTTCTTGAATCGTTCTTCTCCTTTGAGTCTCTCGAATGGCATAATCCATACTATCAGTCATCTTATCGGCATAAAGAATACACTTACCATTGGCATTTCTTGCACAACGACCCATCGTCTGAACAAGACTTCTACTACTACGTAAGAATCCTTCCTTATCAGCATCTAAGATAGCAATAAGACTTACTTCCGGAATATCGATTCCTTCACGAAGCAAGTTAATTCCTACAATACAATCGTATTTTCCAAGACGTAAATCACGAATGATTTGCATACGCTCCAATGTTTTAACTTCCGTATGTAAGTAAGCTACTTTGATATCCACTTCTTTTAAATAAGCAGTTAACTCTTCAGCCATTCGAATCGTTAACGTCGTAATTAAAGTACGCTCATTCTTTTCGATACGATCTTTTATCTCCCCAATCAAATCATCGATTTGTCCTTCACTAGGTCGCACTTCAACCAATGGATCCAAAAGTCCAGTAGGACGAATAATTTGTTCAACAAAAGCTCCTCTTGTAAGATCCAATTCATAATCTCCAGGCGTGGCAGAAACATAGATCACTTGATTTAATTTAGATGAAAACTCATCGAACTTTAAAGGTCTATTGTCAAGCGCACTAGGGAGTCTAAAACCATAATCCACTAAGTTTTGTTTACGAGCTCTATCACCATTGTACATACCTCTTACCTGAGGTATCGTTACATGAGATTCATCAATCACCATTAAGAAATCTTTAGGAAAGAAATCAATTAATGTGGTAGGCGTCTCCCCTTCTTTTCTTCCTGCCATATGTCTAGAATAGTTTTCAATACCATGACAGAAACCCGTTTCCTCTAGCATTTCCAAATCATAATTCGTCCTTTGCTCCAAGCGTTCTGCTTCTAGTAATTTATTGTTCTCTTTAAAGTAGGCAAGACGGTCGTTTAACTCTTCACGAATCGTGACCAAAGCCTGTTTCAATTTTTCATCACTCGTAACAAAGTGACTAGCAGGGAAAATACTAATCGTTTTTTTATTATTTAAAATGACACCGGTTAAAGTATCTACTTCACTAATACGATCTACTTCATCACCAAAGAATTCAATCCGAAGTCCTTTACTACTTTCGTTCGTTGGAATAATTTCTAAAATATCACCTCGAACTCTAAAACTTCCTCTTTTAAAATCGTAATCATTTCGTTCATAAAGCATGTCCACTAACTTGGCAAGAACGGTATTCCGGTCAACCGTATCCCCAACCGTTAAAGTAAGCATTTTGCTCCTGTATTCTTCTACTTCTCCTATACCATAGATACAAGAAACACTGGCTACCACAATAACATCATCATAAGAAAGAAGACTCGATGTTGCCATATGCCGTAACTCATCGATTTCATCGTTAATGGATGAATCTTTTTCAATATAGGTATCGGTCGATGGAACATAAGCTTCGGGTTGATAATAATCGTAGTAGGAAACAAAGTAACACACATGATTGTTAGGAAATAACTCTTTTAACTCACCATAAAGTTGTCCTGCTAACGTTTTATTGTGCGCAAGCACCAAAGTAGGTTTATTTACACGCTGGATGACATTCGCAATCGTAAATGTTTTTCCCGTTCCCGTAGCCCCTAATAAAACTTGATGCTTCTTGCCTTCGTTAATACCTTCCACCAATGCATCAATAGCTTTTGGTTGATCTCCACTAGGTTTATATTTCGATACTAAATTAAACATGGTATCACTTCCCTCAAATGACTAGAGTCATTCATTTCGTAATCTATTTTACCATGGTTTAATAGACAAAACAAGGAAGAGAAAATTGCTTTCAAATGGGCTTATATATTTTTTCGAAATATTGAAACAAAAATAAACGGATACCTTACGCATTATTAGAAACCGTGCATATAGTAAAAATAGAAAGGAGTACTGACTATGAGAAAGCGAATAGATGAACTCCCTCCTCATTGCTATTTACAAGGTCCTATAGGGCCTACGGGACCCATAGGACCAACAGGAAGTATAGGTCCGCAAGGAAGTAAAGGATTAGGAGAAACCATTGCCATTGGAAAAGTAACTACTACCGATGCTTTTAAAGATGCAAAAGTTATTGATAATAAAATAGGACTAGTTCATACTTTGGATTTTGTCCTTCCAAGAGGAAAAGATGGAAGAAGCATTACTATTTTAGGTTCTTACAATACTTTAGAAGATTTAGAAAAAGAACATAAGATAGGCGAACATGGAGATGCCTATTTGATAGATAAAGATTTATATGTCTGGTCCGATAATGAACAAGCATGGAAAAATGTAGGTGAAATTAAAGGACCAAAGGGAGATAAAGGTGAACAGGGACCCACAGGGCCTAAGGGTGAACAAGGTGAAAAAGGTATTCAAGGAGAAGTAGGACCAAAAGGCGACAAAGGAGAGCAAGGTGAAAGAGGACTTCCTGGACCACAAGGTGAACAAGGAATCAAAGGGGAGCAAGGTCCTATAGGTCCTCCCGGATTAACAGGAGAACAAGGTTTACCGGGTCCTAAAGGAGAGACTGGTCCTAGAGGTGAAATAGGACCTATTGGTCCAGCTGGTCCGCAAGGAAACCAAGGAGAAAGAGGAGAACAAGGTCCCAAGGGAGAACAAGGCGAAATGGGACCTACGGGACCTAAGGGAGAGCAAGGTCCTCCAGGTCCTAAAGGGGATAAAGGTGATAGTGCATTTACCTTAAGTGCTTATGGCGGAAAATACAATAGTACCACCGGTACCTTACAATCCATTACACATGGTTCCTGGATACAAGTTCCACTTGAATTTTCTCTTCCGAGTATCAATGCTAACGAAACCTCCGGAAATACCATTATGGTAGAGCAAGATGGCGTTTATGAAATCAATTACTTCATCAATGTATCTGTATCCAAAAAAACATACTTGACGTTGATTGTTCGTAAAGAAAACACCAATATTCCTTCTTCGGTAATTACAAGACAACTCTTACCGGATAACGAATACATTTATAGTGGTAATACCTATGTAGAACTAGATGCTACCAATAAAATAGATATGGAAGTTTCTACGACCGAAGATAATGTGACCATCAATTTATTAAATGGCGTAAATGCAAGCCTAACAGTTAAAAAATTAGACGAAAAAGAATAACGTTCTTTTTGGTTTGTTTCTGTTTATAAAAGTAAACGAATTTCTTATGCAAAATGAAAACCCCTGCATATAGTAAAAATAGAAAGGAGCACTGGCTATGAGAAAGCGAATAGATGAATTCCCTCCTCATTGCTATTTACAAGGACCTACAGGACCTACGGGACCCATGGGACCAACAGGAAGTATAGGTCCGCAAGGAAGTAAAGGATTAGGAGAAACGATTACGATTGGAAAAGTAAGTACCACCGATGCTTTTGAAGATGCACAAATAATCGATCAGAAGAAAGGTCTTGTCCACACTTTAGATTTTATCCTTCCAAGAGGAAAAGATGGAAGAAGTATTACCATTTTAGGTTCTTATGATTCTTTTGATGATTTAGAAAAAGCACACGCAATGGGAGAACATGGAGATGCTTATTTAGTAGACAAAGATTTATATGTTTGGTCCGATAATGAAAAAGAATGGAAAAACGTAGGTGAAATTAAAGGACCTAAGGGTGATAAAGGAGACAAAGGCGATATAGGGCCGATGGGAGCTAAAGGGGATATTGGAGAAACCGGTGCACAAGGAGAAAGAGGACCTAAGGGCGACAAAGGAGAGCAAGGAGAAAGAGGTCTTACAGGGCCACAAGGTGATCAAGGAATCAAAGGAGAGCAAGGTCCTAAAGGAGATAAAGGTGAACAGGGACCCGTTGGTCCTCCTGGACCCAAAGGAGAAAAAGGAGATACAGGTTTAGGTGAAACCATTAGTCTTGGTGTTGTCGCAACAGGAGACGCTAGTACATTTGCTAAAATCGTAGATCACCAAGAGGGTCTCAATCATAAATTTGACTTTGTAATTCCAAGAGGGATTAATGGAAGTAATGGTGAACCTGGACCTAAGGGTGATAAAGGGGAAAAAGGAGAGACCGGACCAGCTGGACCTCCTGGACCACAGGGTGATCAAGGACCACAGGGACCTCCCGGATTACAAGGAGATCAAGGTTTCCCTGGTCCTAAAGGAGATACGGGAGAAAAAGGAGAACGAGGGGAACCTGGACCAGTTGGACCTCCAGGTCCACTTGAAATTCCTGCCGCACTCTTTATTACCTTCGATATAGAAGAACCCGCAACCGGTATTAAAGTAAATGCCAACAATCGTATACCCATCGAATTAAAAGTATCTGATGAAACAAATAACTTTACTTTAAATAGCGAAGATAATTTAATTACCATTAAAAATCCAGGTATCTATCGAGTGGATTTTACGCTCTATGCCATGGCTATAAGTGATACCGTCTTTGTAAAAGCCAATGATATTATTGCCGTTGGACTAAAGAAACCGGATGAACCTACAGTTTATGCAGGAGCCAGTATTTGGAACGATAACCAATTACCTACCGCTGTAGTAGCAAGTGGGATTATTTCTACTACACAACCGGATGAAGATTTTGAACTTTTAAATGTAGGAAAAAGAGAAATCTACTTAAATAGTCCTAATTTAGAAAATACATCCTTTTTTGCTAATCCGGTTCTCATGTTAATGATTCAGAAATTAAAATAATTTTTAATTAAGAAGTTAGTAAAAGCTAGCTTCTTCTTTTATTTAAAGAAGTTGTTGACAGAAAATTAGTTTAGATGTTAATATTTAATTGTACTATTTCAATTAATACAATGGAGGGATTATGAATAAGATAAAAATCAATATGCTTTCGATGGCCGATCAAGTAGGAGGGCAAGGAGTAGGAAGTGCCTACTTAGAACTTTTAGGTCTTCTTGAGAAAAAAGGAAAAGAAGACTTTGAAGTAGTTGTTAACAAGGGACGTAACTACGATATTCTACATGCTCATACAATTGAACCTAGAAACCTTTTTAAAATGCTCTTAACCAAAGGTAAAACAATTTGTTATGTCCATTTTTTACCCAATACATTGGATGGATCTATTCATTTACCTAAACCTATCTTTTCGATCTTTAAAAAATATGTACTTTACTTTTATAAAAAAGCAGACTATCTAGTGGTCGTCAATCCTTCTTTTAAAAAAGAAATGATAGAACTGGGCTTAAAAAAAGAAAAAATAGTATACATTCCAAACTTTGTTTCTCCTAAAAATTTTTATCCACAAAAACAAAATAAAGAAGTCTTAAGAAAGAAATTAAATTTACCAAAGAAAGCCTTCATTATTTTAGGAGCAGGTCAAGTTCAGACTAGAAAAGGAGTCCTAGACTTTATTGAAATAGCCAAAAAGCGTAAAAATGATCTTTTTCTTTGGGCAGGAGGATTTTCTTTTGGAAACATTACCGATGGTTATCAAGAACTAAAAGAAATCATGGAACATCCGCCTAAAAATGTACGTTTTCTAGGTATCCTTCCACGCGAAGAAATGAACAATTTATATAATGCCGTAGATCTCTTACTAGTTCCATCTTATAATGAACTTTTCCCTATGACCATTTTAGAAGCCGCTAGTACCAATACCCCTTTTATCTTAAGAGACTTAGATTTGTATGAAGAAATATTATTTAACAAGTATCCAAAAGCCCACAATAATAAAGAGTTTATTGATGCTATAGACAATTTAAAAAAGAATCCTAAAGCATATGAAAAACAAGTGGAATACACCAAAGAAATTGCTTCTTATTATAGTGAAGATGCCATCTATGAAAAATGGAAAAAGTTTTATACGGAAATCGTGAAAAAAGATAATTAGTTTTGCACTATAAAACCCTTTAGATAAGCACTAAAGGGTTCTTTTTACATGTTTAATAAATCGAGATTTTGTACATCTTCATTAATTTTATCAATCGTATCTTTAGAACAAGTGGCAAGAAAATTCATAATCGTATGGGGATTATCATAGAAAAGATTAATTTTATAAAGAAGTAGTTCTTTCAAATTGTGAATTCCTACCGATAAGAAGTGATTTAATATTTCTTCGACGCGTTCTTGATTCGTTGATAATTCCAAAATATCCCGTTCGGTAAGAGTATCTTGTAGAGTTTGTAAATCTTCTTCCGATAAATCATAGTTTAAAAGGTATTTCATTTATGTACCCCTCCTTCCGTAGGAGCATAAATCTCTTCTACACATTCCTTTAATTTTTGATATTCATTTGGAGTAACATAACTACCTTTGGTAATACAGTACATCAACTTATCTTCTCCAGGAGCCACTTCTTTTAAAGCATCATAGTATCTTAAAACCTTTGGTCTAGAAATGGTTAAAGTACCAAATTGATAAATGTAATCGTTTCCTGGAACACGATAATTTTCTTCTAAATTTTGAATTTCTTCATCCTTAAAGACTTCATCGGAATAAGTACCAGCCTTACTTTCATCAATCATACTATCGTAAGTAGGAGCAAGTGGAGCCATATCTTCCATAGCCATAAACGAAGTAACACGAATTGCTTCTAAATACTTACGTCCAAAGCCAAAATGATCAACTAAGAACTCCTTGCTAAGTTTTCCTTCCCTTGAATCAGAAAAGATTTTTTGGTAATAATCTACTTCCGATGATTGATTTTTTAATTCATGAGCAAGGGTGAAACTATCTTCTGTTATAGTTAAAATTTTAGATGAATGGTAACGTGCATATTCCGAATAGAAACGAGGCATACTGCTAGGTCCATGGAATAAGCCTATTTCAATTAATTTATCTAAATGAAGGGCTAAATTAGGAGAAGTATATGCCATAACAACCGGTGGAACTACATTTGTTCCTTCAAAGAAACCATAAGAATTAAACACTTTATAATTATCAAGAATTTGTTTATGTGGCGTTTTTAATGTACTAACACCAGTTCCTCTTTTTAACGATACGTCATAGCCTTGTTCTATTAAGAATTTTTCATTTTCAAGCATATCCTCATAACTAGCATCGAATAAATACTTATAGAATAAATTTTTAGATGCTCTTCTATTAGTGTTAGCAACATCACTAGGATTTACCCATACTCTTGGTGAATCAAAAAAGATATCATCACGTCTGCCATCTTTCTTCATACGTTCAATTTGTTCTTGCACGCTATTTCTACTTCCATAAGCAAAAATAGTTAATAGAGAAGCAGCACTAAACCGATTTAATAGAGGTCCTTTACCATCTTCAAAAGATTCAGCTTGTAATAAAGAAAGAACATCTTCTATTTGGTCTATATCTAAAAGAGGAGTAATAACAGAAGCATATTCATCGTATAACTTATCTACTTCCTTAGAAAGTCTATAGGCATGAAAACAGGAAAGTATTTCTTCTCTACTAAATCCTTTTACGTTATGACCTTGATCATTATATTTTTTGATTTCAATTAAGAGATTCTTTTTATCTTTAAAAGATAAATCTTGATCATCCATAGCATTTAAGAAAAGTTCAAATTCATCTTGTGTAAAACGATCTTTATTTTGCTTATCTTTATATTTTCCTAATAATTGTTGATAACTAGTCTGTTCTTCTACAAAAGTCTTATCGTCATCAATAACCTCTTTTCGTGCTTCCATTTTTTTCTTAATAGTCTTATCTGCTTCTTTTAATTGATCATGAAAATGAGCAAGAAACTGTTTTTGTTTAGATGATAGATCCATCTGTAATGAATTGGATAGGATTCCTTCATAAACAAGTCCAATAATGTGTAAATTTTCTTTGCAAGTATCTAAACTCTTAGCATCGTCTAAAACATAATGTTCTAATAACTTCGTAACCGCATCGACATCGAATAGACGAACATTGCTTTGATCTTTTTCTAACTGAGAAAGAAAATCTAGACAAGATGCCCTATCTTCTTCTAATTCCTTGGTAATCTGATTTTCTTTTCGAGCCTCATTAATTTTTTCACTTAATTCATTCACTTTAGCTTGTAATAAATCTTGTAAACGCATAATCATCCTACCTTTCCATTAAAAGTCGATATGTTCTTAAATAAAAGGAAAAATCACTATGACGTCTTTGAAAACGACTAATAAATTCATTTAAACTAAGACCTAAGTCAAAAGCAAGATCTTCCATATCAATTTTCTTATCTTGAATTAAAGTTAGACAATCGGAACGAATTGCTAAAAAAAGTTGATCTAATTTATCTCTTATCATAATTGGATCCCTCCTTTAGGAAGAAGTGCTTGATCCATTTCTTCTCTTATTAAGGATGCTTGACCTAAGGTTTTAGCATCTTTTTCTTTGACTTTTGTTATAAATTCGTTAATCTCTTGTTCATATCTTCTTGATACATATTTTGCTTGATCAAATATTTCTCCCATTGGAGCAAAGGTAAGAATCACTAAGGAATCATTTCCTGCTCTCGTATAACAACAAGCCGTATTCGAAGATTTTACCACATACATATCATAATCCGTTTTTTGATCTTTAATTACTTTTATATGTCGACTAGACATTTCAGGATCTTCGATTCCTCTTTCTAGGCGATCGATTAACATTTGCATGCGTTTCTTTTCACTAGCATTAAAATGAGCTAAATCAAAGCAAGGATTTCCTTTATCTAAAAAGAAGAAAATCTTAGAAGCGGAAGGATGTGTTGTTTCTTGTTTTTCCAAACTGTATTCACTTGCAGATTCCTTTACACTCTTTAAAAGATCTTCTATCAAATCTAAATAGAAATTGGCTGCTTCTAAAGATTCTGTATTTTTCCCTTCATCATTAAAGATTTCATGAAGTTCCTCTTTATACATCGATAGTTCAAGTAATTGCACCGTTAAGCGTTCTTCAACATAAGAAAAACTAGTTGTATCTATTTCTTCAGTTCCATTCATCATCTTCATTTCTTTTTCACAGGCTGCAAGGTTTTTGGCTAACTCAATTTCACGATCGCTTTTTCCTTGATAAAGATAAGCATATTGATTAAGATAAGTAGCCATTTCTTTGCTTAAAGATTCGTATCTTTCACGAAGGGTAGTCTTTATATCTGAAGGTTCAGCTTGAGGAGGTTCTACTACAGTAGGAGATACCGTATCTTCTTCCTTGACTACTATAATAGGCTCTTCCTTCTCTTTTGGAGGTTCTACAACAGTAATAGGAGGAATATTTGCTTCTTCCTTGGGCTCAATTACCGTAATAGGTGCTACGTTTTCTTTAGGAGAAGGGGTATTTCTTTTTTTCTTTTGACTTGTTTTAGAACAACTATCCCAAGCTTCTTTCGTTAAAACATCTAGTTGTTCTTGTTCTTTTAAGCCACTCTTATCCAAAAGCGTTAAGAAATAGTCAAAATCGTACTTTTCTCGTCTAAGAACAGCCCCAATTTTTTGGATATCTTCTTCTACTTGATGAACTTGATCTTTTCCTTTACTTTCTAACAAAACACGTTTTTCAAAATAATCGCCTTGCGTAATCGTGTTAAGAGCCATTTGTACTTGATCTACATCCAAAGCATTATGTGCTGAAAAGAAATCGATAATACGGATAGCATTATCTAAAGTTGGATCTAGTAAAAGAAGTCCTTCTCTTGCCTTCAAAACATTTTGGGCAGTAGGTTCTTTTTCTAACTCAACCATTTGCGATAGCTTACTTAACCTATCATTGAGTTTTTCTTTTTCTTGCTCTAGTTCGCCTCTTATCCCTTTAACATAAGAATCAAATTTATTCATTGAAGTTACTTCTACTTGCATACGTTCACCCCATCTATCTTATAGACTTTACTATTCTATGGTCATTATAGCAAAAAAAAGGGACTTCGACAATCACTTTTAAGTATTTTGCAGAGAAAAAAAGAAGCTCTTTTTAGCAAGAACTTCCTATTCTTTGATCAATTGCTTATAATTGTCCTTAAACTGGGTTTCAGCTTTTTTGACATCGATTTTATCTTCTAGGTTTAAGTAGTTAATAGCACTTTTGAAATCAGTTATTAAATCGGATCCCATAATCCCCATTCGATCCGGTTGATCAAAGAAGAGATCATTTTTGTTCAAATGAAGAGCACTTCTTATAAATTTTTCAGAACATGTGCAGCCATAACTCTCACCCCAAGATGCTTTTTGCACATCCATAGTCTCTAAAACACGGAACAAAATACGACGACAAAATTCTACACGACAAGAAGTTTTATAGAGCGCTTCCAAGTTAAGTGATGAAGTCTGCCTTTTGATACCCACTACAATTTCAATTAACTCATTTCCTACTTCGGATAATTCAAAAGCGTTAATTCCTACTTTGTAACCGGATTTTTCAAGGGCACTTACGACATTCGTCAAAATAATAGCACGATGGAGTACTTGACTTTTAGAAGTCATATGATTGTAGGATAAGCCTGCATGAATTTGAACAAATTTAGGCTTTTTTACACGTCTTCGATCTTCATAACACAAGGGTTCCCCTCTAATATAAGAAGGAACAATTAAAAATCCTCCTTGAAGTGATTTGACTGTTTCATACGCATGTAAATTGTGTACCTTATCCTTCGACAAATTCTTTTGAAGTGATAAAAACTCACGATATCCTGGATCCACTGGTCCGATTAAATCTTCAAGGGCTTCACTAAATGGTTTCCCTGCAAAATCGTAACCATTGTTTTCACTTGCAATATTATAAAATACTTCCCGGTTTAATGCCGGTTTGCTTTTTAAGTAATGGTATAACATATCAAGGGAATTAAAGCGGGCTAAATAAAGGAGGTAACGTTCGCCCTTCACATCTAACGTTTGAGGAGCATACATACAATGAGGATAATAAAGATAATTTTGTGGATATTCTTGCATAAGAAGTCTCCTTTCGTCTAACGATTGTCTTGTCCTTTTTCACAATAGTAAACAAATCGTTTAGCTAATTGCTTTTCCGTAACACGACTAAGGGGTGTAGAAGTTTGTTCGATATTAACTGATCCTGAAATATCGTAATACTCTCTAAATTGTCTTGCTAAATAGTTCAAATAGTCGGGTCCTTTGGTTTGAATGAATTTTTGACGTAATACTTCATCGACGGTTTTACTATTGTGTTCGATATATCTAGCAATAGCCTCTGCATCTCTTGTGGAAGCAATTCCTGAAACAGAATTCTTGCCTTGTCTTCTAGCCCACGAATCACAGGCTTTTCTAAAGTTAGCAAAAAGATGGTACCAATTCGTATGTTCTCCAAAGAGACGTTCTTCTACGCCGTTATCGTATTTGAATTCAATTGGAGTCATACGTTCCAAAACACTCTCATCGAGTTTACCACGAGATGAGAATTCTTCGTTTTCTCCTTCTCCATTGGTATTTCCTGCCGCCATCATTCTAAAGTTAGGACTCATTGGTACAATCATATCTTCACCAAAAGTAACAAACACTTTCTTTTTTGGATTTTGAATCACTTCTAGAGAACTCGAATAGATTCCATTCAAAGACACAATCGAATCGGCATCCCCATTATCTAGTTCATCGTAACCTAGTAGTTTTCCATAGGTAGTAGCTACAAAGGTAGGGGTGGCACGATATCTTCCTTGTGGATCATTATAACCAATAATACTATAATTTCCCGTAATTTTTCCATTATCGATGTAATCGAGTCCTAAAAGAGAGGCTACCTGTCGCATAAGATGTGTTTTTCCACATCCCGATGGTCCCCACAAGTAAACCCAATCACCTTCCATTACACAACGAATCACTTCATCGGTTAATTCATGGAACAATTCGCCTTGTTCACTTCGTTTCTTCTTTAAAGCCATCACTTGAGCAAAACGTTTATCAAAAGAAATGGATTCATCAAAAGCAGTTAAAATGCCTTTATGGGATCCCTCGGAAGGAAGCGTTACATTAGGACCCATCGGAACAATTAAACGACTATTGCCAGAAACATAGACACCTGTTTCTTTTGAAGCTTCTTCTTGAGGAGTGTTCGATACTACCACGGTTTGTTTTTGAAGAGTTGCAATTTGAGACATCATTTCTTTAATTTGTTTTTCTTGGTCGATAGATCCCAACAATTTCTTTAATTTTTCATCGTTACTAAGATAATCTTTTAACGTATCTAAACTACTGTTAGCAGCATCTTGTAACCGAATAAGTTCTGAGGTTGTAGTCGATTGTAAGGTACTAGCAGCAAGACGAAGATCACGCATTTTAGAAGAGGCTTCTTCTAAGAGTTTATTAAAGACTTGATCGCTACTGGATTTAAAAGATGCTTGAAGAGATAAAAGATATTGATCTAATTTCTCAATCATTTCTTTTCGTGCTTCATCGACTTTTTGATTCATACTACGAACGGCTTCATCGGCATAGTTACCAATTGTCTTTTTGCCTAGTTCAACAGAGCCTTCGATGATTTTTTTACCTTCCGTAGTAAGGGTGTTGATACGTTCTTGGAAAGTATCGATGTTTTGATCCATTGCCTCTAGTTTTTCGATTAACCCTTGAGCCTTCTCTGCTTCGGCAGAAATATTAGCTAACGTCTTCTCCCCAATCGGATAGACCCCCACTCTTTTCTTGACTTCAATCAAACGCTTATCATGATAATCAGTAATAGGTCCTAATTCTTTCTCTAGTCCATCCATAAAAGAGATAAGTTCATTCTTTAACACCGATGGATTAATACAGTAAGGACTCACTTCACTGGCATAAGAAACGATATCTTGATAATGTTCTTTCAACGTTTCACTACTCAAAATAAGTCTTACAATTTGAATATAGTCAAGGCGATTATTAAACAAAGCATAAAGCTTCTTATCGAGTACCCCTTCACTAATCTCTCTAAAATCATAAGCAACAAAATTATTGATAATTATTTCTTTAATGGCACTATAATCTTTGGTTTCCATTCCTTGTGGAAGTAAGAAATGAACCGTATCGAGTAAGCGATCAAACGTATTCGAGAAATCCGTTTCATCCCCGTAATTTTCTTGTAATAGTCCTAGTACAACTCTTTCTAAGAATTCATACTCAAAAAAATCATTATTTCGTTCTTTATTCCTAATTCCTTGTACATAAGTAACCAAAGCTCTTTGTACACTATAAGAAACACTTGCTCTATTAATTACACGAATTAAATTTTTATATTGTTCTTCAATATTATTTCCCATTATTTATCACCCTTTACTAATTTTTTCATTTTGGCTTTGTTTAAGAAATCACTCGCTTGTAACACTTCCTTGGAGTCAACAGGTACGAGTGAAGATAGATTTAATCCTTCAAAACTTTTTGTACTTTCTCCTAAATGGTAAAAGTAACGCCTCTTAAGATTTCCATCGTAGTAACCATTGTGGTTCATATCATTATCTAAGAAATGGGTCTCTAGTAAATAAAGGCTGTCTTTCTTCGATAACGCTACACCAATTACGGACTTATCCACTTCATCTAAAACGACTTCTAAAGAATCCATACCAGTCGTTCTGTTTCTTCGATAGATTCTAGCATAATGTTCTCGTTCTAAAAGATGTTCCATGAACGATGCTAAATAAAGATTGTGAATCGTAATCATTTTTTCACTGGATGTAATATCCTCAAGTGAAGTAGCAAGTCCAAAATGAGCTTTCCAAGGAAGTACAAACCACGTGAGATCTTGTGTTTTATCGATGAATTCCGGTAAAGAGAAAGTATCTTCTTTTTCTAAATCTTGATTTTCATAACGAATCACAAGATCGTTCATCCGTACCTCATAGGTCGACTTCACCATCTCTTTAGTTACAAAATAATTCGCACAAGAGGTCATATTCAAAAATGGAAAAGCGGTCTTTACCGTAAGAGCATCGTATTTAAATTCTAAATCCATGGTAACTGGCGACAAGGAATTGGTATTTCCTAGTTCAAAGTGATAAGTTGAATCACTTAATTTCGTCGCGACCAAAGGAACAAAATGCTCTATCCCATTTACTTTGGCCGATAACAAATACTGTTCTTGATATCCATGAAAGGAAGGAGAAAACTGTACGACTTGATCGGTTACTTGATACAACTTTTCGACATGATAGAACACCATATCCATCAAAGGAGCTATCTCATCTTCTCTAAAAAGAAGACTTCCCTCATATCCTTTTTTTCCTTCGTAAAAATGGTATATCTTATCTTTTTCCTCAAGTAAACCACTATCAAGCACCTGTTTTGTATGTTCATCGATGTCTATTCCTTGATATAAATGGAAAGGATCGGTAAGACTATCTTCATAAACTTGATTCTTTTCATCATGATAAACTTGGGCTACTTTCTTTACGTACTCATTAAAGTATTTATCTTTGGCAGTATAAGAAAGCTGTTTCCCTCCATCATAGGTAATTGAAAAAATAGGAACCACTAAAGTCTTATTGGATTTGTCTTGAATGATATCCCACAATTTTATAGACTCTAAATTTCGGATGTTATAAATCGTAATCAATTCTTCGTCCATACTTTTTAACTGCATCTTACCTTCCCCCACATCTAGCTTTCTATCCTATCATAAAAGAAGTTTTCTTTCAAGAAAAAAAAGCCTTAAAAGCATATTTTAAAAAACTAACTAATAGGATAAAACAGGTGATTGTATGAATAAAGAATCTAAATTATTTCTTTTACTCTTTATTGGACTCTTATCTTCTGTTCTAATAGGTTCCGTCATTTTAAGGAATATGAGTCCCAAATTAAATACGCAAAAAGAACTTACCGCGACCGTCATGGCTTTCTCTGAAAATACCGTAACAGTCAAAGATGAAAACGATATGGTCTATACTTTTGGTATCTTAAAAAAAGAGGCTATTGAAGTAGGAAACACCATCAAACTAATCTATGAAGGAAACTTAATCGATGGTATTATTGCTACTTCTTATGAAGTAATTCCTATGGAAAACACCTCTACTACAGGTCTTTTCAAAGACTATTACAAGTTGGCTCAAGAGAAACTAGATACTCTATCACTGGACCAAAAAATAGGGCAATTACTGCTTGCGAGATACGAAGATGTTGATAGTGCAACTCTAAAGAAATATCCTGTAAGTGGATTTATTTTCTATCAAAAAGATTTCACGGATAAAACCAAAGAAGAAGTACTAAAAAGAAGTAATGACTTACAAAAAATAAGTAGTATTCCCCTTCTATTAGGAGTCGATGAAGAAGGTGGAGAAGTCGTCCGTATTAGTAGTAATCCACTTCTTAGAAAAACACCTTTCAAGTCTTCCCAAGAACTCTATCAAGAAGGAGGATTCCAGCTTATCCAACAAGACACCATTGAAAAGAATAAGCTCTTAAAAGAACTAGGTCTTAATCTAAACCTAGCCCCTGTCGTGGATGTATCCACCGATCCCAGTGATTATATTTATAAACGAACAATTGGACTTGATACCAAGGACACCGAAACCTATGCCGAAACCGTCATTAAAGCTAGTAAAATATCTTCCGTTTCCTACACGTTAAAACATTTTCCAGGATATGGAAGTAATCTAGATACCCATGAAGGTAGCTCTACAGACGAACGAGATTATGAAGAAATTATGGCACGAGATATACCTCCATTTAAAACAGGAATTGAATCTGGTGCAGAAGCGGTATTAGTAAGTCATAACATTGTAAAAAGTATTGATGAAGAAAACCCTGCCTCCCTTTCTAAAAAAGTACATGAACTTTTACAAGATGAACTTGATTTTACTGGAGTTACCATCACCGATGATCTAGCTATGAGTGCTCTAGATGAAATAGAAGATAAAGAAATTAAAGCCCTACTTGCAGGAAACGACTTATTAATTACTTCTAACTATAAACAAAGTTTTGCTAACATCAAAGGAGCCATCGATAACAAAGAAATAACCACGGCTCAAATAGATAACCATGTCTTAAAAATATTAGCTTGGAAATACTATAAAGGACTCCTCTTAATCAATCAAAAATAATTGCTATTTTAATAAACATTCGTTATACTTCTAATAGGTGATGCAAATGAAAAAGATAATCACACTACTACTTATAATCTTATTTTTAACAGGTTGTCAAAATAAAGATCAAATTCGTTGGGAAAAAGAAGTAAATGATTTACAAGAAATTGCTATCCAAGATAGTTCTAAGAAAGTAAATCAAGAAGACATAGTCGAAGCGATTACTTATTTGAAACAACATATTTTAAATCCTATAAACAATCGAGAAGTTGCCAAAAAGATTATTTATTATAGTACCTATTTAACAGAACTAGGTAATAAAAAAGAAGAAACAAAAGAACACATTATCACAAAAGTAAGTAGTCAAATACAAGACTATATTACATCTCTTTATAAAGAGAAAACAACTAATAAGAATACTTTAATCTTAGCAAAAGGAAACATCTATATCAGTGAATTACTTCAAATAAAAGAGGCAGATATTATTTTCTTTATAAGCGAAAACGGATAATAGTTGGTTATTATCCGTTTTATTTTTTGTATAACTAAAAATCTATTATTCAGTGCTGATAAGTGCAATACGAAACGATTGATAGACTCGCGCATTACCTGCGTGGGAAGTAAAAGCAAAGACACCCGAACTCGTTTTGCTATCATAACGACCACTGCGAAGAAACCATGGGTAATCAGAAGATAAAAAATCTTTTTCATCATTATACCATCCTGCAGTTTCGGATAAAGCATGTCCATAACATATTCCCCCATCACATGCTATTGCCGAATTAGTACTTGTATATAGATTATAATATTTAGCTTCTGGTAAAGCCCTTCCATTAGATACTGATCTTCCGTCATTCAATAAACCATTAAATCCTGAATTATGATAGACATTGAAACCACTTCTTGGACTCCCACTTCCATTAGTAAAAGCACCCATAACATATTCATAAGCTCCTCCATTCATATCATAGACTCCGGTGATGTTTCCAGTAGTTGATGCTTTCTGTCCTTTCAAAGTTTCATAGGTGTTTGTATTACAGGTGTTCGCACTCGACCCTGCATCTGCTGTATCTCCTGCTATTCCTGTAATATATTGAGAGCAATTATTGATATATACCTCTTCTCCATCATTTCCATATTTTCCATATTTACTTTGAGATAGGTAGGCTACTGCTCCCCATTCACTATCTTTGCTTAAATGTGTATCAATACCTTCGCCAAATCCATATTCAGTTTGATTTGCTTTCATTTTTTGAGCAACAGAAAATGCCGTTGAAGTTCTTATTGATCTCCAGGAAAAAGCACTTGGTTTTATTTGTGGAGTAAATGTATCCTTATCACAGCCTCCTCCACTAGCATAATCTTCTACCGTACAGTTTTCTTTAGCACTCGGCTCAAACTTTCCGTACCAAAATCCTTCTAATTGTTTATCTCCAAAGTTAAACCCATCTGGTGTTCTCCATTCTCTTGCGTCTCCTTCACTTACTATATATTTTGCTGTTCCTTCATCATTTTCATTACTTTTTATAAATTTTATATCTATCTCTCCTGGCAATTCCAACGTTGGATCAATGCTTATATCCCCTATCTTTTTTCCATAATAATTTATTCCATCTTCGCTTGCTATGGTATAACTATATCTTGGTATCCACACCCACATCGTGTTGATATCATCCATTGATATTTTAGTTCCTGCTTCTGCTGTTTGATAACTCTCTCTTTTCTTAGTACTTCCATCTGCATCTAATCCTATTGTTACTGCATTGGCCCATTCTTGTTTGTCATAATTGTACCATTTCTTTGTTGTATCTGCTTTGACCCAAGAGTTTTGATTTTCATCATAGACAATCGGGATGAATCCAGTTACTAATCTAGGAGCATTTGGTTCTACTCTTTCATAGGTTCCTGTAATTTCTTCTTCTATATCTGCTATAGCTAATGTTTTATTACTTAATCCACATCTTCCATTTAACGTTACTGTCTGGGTTGTATTCGTTTTATTTATGAGTTTGATAGTATAAGTCCTTGTTTCCCCTACAGAAAGATTTTTCTTATCAATAGAGTCTCCATTACTAGAAGAAGCTAATACTTCTACATTCTCATTTTTTGAATAAGTTATCGTTGAATGTATTGGTACTTGACTATCATTTCTTATCGTTACTTCGATTTCTTTTTCGGTTTGATTTACTAATTCAAT
>CANQIE010000026.1 GCA_947623935.1 uncultured Bacilli bacterium
TAAGAAAAAGAGAAAAACTTACACAAAAAGAGAAAAATAACTTTTCTCTTTTTAATATACTAGTTTTTTATTGATGTTTCCTAATTGGGGTTCACATCACATTAGGGTTTTTTTTCATTTCTTGAAGAACAGGAAAAGGAAGAAAAAAGAAAACAACTAGAACAAGAAATGGAAAATAATGATCTTGAAGAATGGCAAAAAGATTTAATAATATGACACAACAAGTTTTGAAGAAGAATTAGAAGAAGATGATTATTATTTCGAAGATGAGTAATAATCATTTTTCTTTTATTTTTAGGTATAAAATTGGGTGTTATGATAGTGTAAATTGATATTTTATGTTATAATTTTATAAATGGTATTTTTGATTGGTGGTGTCTAAATGAATAATGATGAATTACTTTCAATTGCTGAAGTATGTAAGAAATTGAAGATTAGTAGAGCAAAATTAAATAATATGATTGAAAAAAAAGAATTTACCTTAACATATAATGAAAAAGGAGTTAAAAGACTCTATTCTAAAGAAATTTTTAAATATTTAGAAAATCATGATGTTGATGCTCCAAAAGAAGTAGATCCTAGAAATAAATTAAACAATCTTAATGGAACAGAATGGATACCATGTACAAAAAGTTTTATGTATCAAAAAGGATTAGGTAGTAATCACAAAGATGCTCAAATTGAAAAGTTACATCCTGCACCATACTCTTTTCAGGATATTCAACAATTAATTTTATTTTTTACTAAAGAAAAAGGAAAAGTATTAGATCCATTTGGAGGAGTAGGTTCAACAGCAAAAGCTTGTGAATTGACTAATAGAATATGTACTAGCATAGAATTATCACCAAAATGGCACGAGTTATCATTACAAAGATTAGAAAAAGAAATTGGAAAGGGTACTAGTAAAAAACATAATTTTATAAATGGAGATTCAGTGGAAGAATTAAAAAAA
The DNA here is from genome assembly GCA_947623935.1 of uncultured Bacilli bacterium. GTDB lineage: Bacteria > Bacillota_I > Bacilli_A > RF39 > UBA660 > Faecenecus. The sequence continues at coordinate 953 of CANQIE010000026.1, forward strand.
ATCAAAGACTTTACATTTGATTTTGTTGTAACTTCTCCACCATATTGGTCCATTTTAAATAAAAAGGTTGATCATAAAACAATAGCTAGAGTAGAGGAAAATTTAGATACAAACTATTCTAATCTAAGTAAGGATTTAGGCAATATAGAGAATTATTACGAATTTTTAGAAATTTTGGTTAATGAAATTTTTAAAGAATGTGGAAGGGTTTTAAAAAATGATAAATATATGGCTATCGTGGTTTCAGATTTTAGAAATAAATCAGAATTTATAAGTTTTCATAGTGATTTAATTCAAAAAATAAATAAGTTAGAAGTAGATAATACTCATATTTTGACTTTACAGGGAGTAAAAGTGTTATTACAAAACCATAAAAGTCTTTTACCTTATGGTTATCCATTTGCTTATGTTGAAAATATTCATCATCAATATATTTTGATTTTTAAAAAGAGTGTGAGGAAAGCAAGATGATAGAATATAATAGAAATTATGTTGGCGATAGTGATATTTTGGTAAAAAAGTTTATCAAAAATGGAATCAAATTTGATTTGATATTAACTGATCCTCCTTACAATTTGAATAAAGATTTTGGTAATAATAGTGACTGTTTATCATTAGATGAGTTTCTTAAAATTTGCAAGAAAAGAATAAAAATGTACAAAGAAATTTTAAATGATTATGGAAGTTTAGTTTGGTTTGGCATTCATAAATATATTGGATATATACAAGTTATAATGTATGAAACTGGGTTATATTATAGAACTATGAATATTTGGTACTATGAGAATGGTTTTTCTAGGAACAAAACATCTCCACTAGGGCAATATGAACCTTTTTTAACTTTTTCTAAATCCAATAAAAAATGGACATATAATGTAGATGATGTGAGAATACCATATAAAAGTACAGAAAGGTTAAAAACACCAGTATATTATAGGAATAAAAATGGTGAGAAATGTGAATGGGTACCGAATCCAAAAGGAGCTATGAGAGGAGATGTTTGGGAGTATCCAACATTATCAGGCAAAGCATTTGCTAAAGAAAAAACTTCTCATCCAACACAGAAACCTGAAGCTTTAATTACTGAATTAATTAAAGCTTATTGCCCTAAAAATGCAGATGGAAAATATGAAGGAACAATTTTAGACCCTTTTCATGGATCTGGTACATTAGGTGTATGTTGTGAAAAACTTAATAAGCAGGGACACAAAATAAAATGGATTGGTATAGAATTAGAGAAAAAATGGTCTGATATTTGCGAAGATAGAATTAAACAAGTAAGGGGGGAGTAATATGGCAAAATTGAAAAGGTTCCCTAATCCTGGATCTGATATCAATATGTTTATAGAAGTTTTTAAAAAAACTTATCCAATTTTATCATCTAAAAAGTTTTTTTCTTTATATGATATGGAACTTGCTATGATTAACAATTATTTAGTTTCATCAGAAGGTTTTACTGGAATGAGAGCTTTTGAAAAATCACTACGAGAGGATTCTTCAAGAGATCCGATTTATAATCAAGCTAAAATGTATACTGAACTTTATAGAATGCTTGGTTGGTATTCATCTTCTAAAGAAAAAAATTTAATTTTTACAATAACTGAATTAGGAAAATATGTAGCAAACAATAATTCTCCAAATGAAAAAAGTTTTAAAGAATGCATAATGGGTATAGCTGATGAAAATGAAGTTATTGAAAAAAAAGATGGTTTGGAAATGCGACCATTCAAATATTTTTTAAATATAACACATCAACTTAATGATAAAATATGCAAATTGGAGTTAATTTATGGACCATATAGATATCCTGATTCTGACTATTCTTTGGCAATTAATGATATTAAGTCTGTAAGAGGGAACTTTTTAAAACTATTAGAAAAAATAAATGATTTTTCTTCTAAAAATAACATAGCAAAAAACACTATGGAAAATTATACAAGATTTCCTATCTCAACATTAGAATATTTAGGGTGGATAAAAAAAGAAAAATCTAATTGTTTATACCCTGGTAGTAAAAATATGGTTATTATGAATTTAACTCAAAAAGGTATAGATGACATAAGCTATTATAATAATATGAAAGACATCAGAATAGATGATTTTAATAAGTTAGATAGCGATATGAAAAAAGCTGTTATAAGAGTTTCTTTTTATCAACAATTAAAAAGAATGGGAATCCAACAAATAAAATTAAATTTTGATATACAAAATGAATTTAAGTTGATAAATTCTTATTATGGAATTAATGAAATTGAACTTTTATTTTCGCCTTATCAAATGTTAAATAATGATTATGTTGATGATGTATTAGCTGTGGAACATATTTATTCTTCTGAAAATTTACCAATAAAGAAAAAAGATTTATTGGATTCAGTAGAGTCATATAATAAAACAACTGAAAATTTTATTAACGAAATAAAATTAAATCCTATTTTTTATGAAGCAACTGAAGAAGATCAAAATAAGACAATTTATAAAGAAATAATGTCTTTAAAAGATAGAAGTGAAGAAGAAATAGTAACTATAATGATGAATAAATATAAATCAGCAAATAAAGATATTTATTATCCTTTGATTGGTGATATATTTAATTTATTGGGATTTGATTGTAGAGTTTCTAGAAATGGAACGAATTATGAAAGATATGATGCAATTATAGTTAGTGATAAAAGTATGCCTATAGAAATTAAATCTCCAGGTGAAGAACAAAATATTTCTGTAAAAGCGGTAAGACAAGCATTGGAAAATAAGATCATATTACTATCTAGAAAAAATTTTGATACAACATGGAATACAACATCATTAGTTGTTGGGTATTTACCACCTAATAATAGAGCAGAAGTTTTAACTTTAGTTGAAGATATATACAATACATTTAATATAAAAATAGCATTATTTGATTTTGAATTATTATTAAAATTATTAATTAATAAAATATTAATTAATAGAGTTATCATTAATAATGAAATCTATAATCTGAAGGGAATGGTGTCTATCAATGAAGAATAACAAAATAATAAAACATTATTCTGGGAAATCATCTGTTATTGAGGAAAATGGTGAAGTGTTTCAGTCAAGATGTATTAATTGCAATAATAAAAAATGTATGAAATATATGCCTAATGAAATTGCAAATGATAATGTTAAAATCCCAATTAATATTGTTGATGATGTCTGTCCTACCCAAGCAATAAAGTATGAAAATGGTAAAGTTATAATAGATAATAAAAAATGTATAAAATGTGGATTATGTGCTTCAAGATGTATAACTGGTGCAATTTATTATGATGGTAAAAAATTTACAATAAGTGGTTATGAAATGGGTAAGGAAAAAGATTATATTGATTCAATACATTGTGGAGAAATTCTAAAAGAAAGTAATGAATTATTAAAAGAAATATATAATGACATTATAAGATTTAATATAAATCCTAATATTATATCTAGAAATTTATTAAATCAATGTGGGATACAAACTATTTTAAGTAGAAAAGGTGATGTAAATCTTAGAATGGATGCTATAATTATCAATAATGATAAGCGTGGTGTTTGTGAAATTGAATTTAATAATGATGTATTATCTTGCCCTAGGTGTATTCTTGATGATTTGGCTGTTTTATGTTCTAGATATGATTATAATTTAGAAGATACTTTGTCTTTAGTAGTAGCACTGGGACTACCAAATAATAGAACTGATTATTGGAGGGTCATACAAGACACTAATAATATTCTTAATATTAAAATTCAAACAGTATCAATTGGATTCCTACTTATAACAATGTGGAATTTTAAAAAGATAAATTTAATATCAAATGACTTTTATAAAGATTGTGATGATAACTCACTTTATAAAAATATCGAAGTATTATTAAATAGAAAAGTAAACATTATTTCAGATGATAATAGTATATTTGAACCGTTAAAATAAGAGCTTGCGAGCTCTTATTTTAATATTTCACCCATTGATACTCTGTGTTTATAGCAAATGTTATATAATACTAATGATGTAATTAATGTTTTACCATTTTCGTATAAACTATAGGATTGCTGAGTTATCATGCATTCATCAGCACATTGTTGTTGAATCAAACCTAATTTTAATCATATTTCTTTTAATTTTTACCTATTTTAACTTTATCTATTTTATCAAGCAATAGAACAAATCAAAAAGATTTAAAAACAAAAATGAAAGAACTTATTCTGTTATATCAGTAGATAAAGAATTATCAACAATAGAAAAATCTTTAGTAGCAGGACAATTAGATAATAATGTTTATCATATAGAAATAGGCAACATTCAAGATGGAAGAATATTATAGAGATTCATTTAAAAAATATACTAGATTCAAATTTAGAATTAGAGAAAGGCCCAAAATAATGTATTTTACAAATGTAAGATACATATTTTTTATTAGGTGATCCTATAAGTGTCTAAGAAAAAGGAAGATGCAAATGTAATTGAAAATTATAAAAAAAATGAAGTTACATTTGAAGATATACTTGTTAAATTCTTGATTGGTCAACTTATAAAAAGGGGCGATATAAGATGATTTGTGTTTTTACAAAGTTCATGGTATTACTATATATGAGAGAGAAAATCACATTGTTAAGAAGGAGGTATAATGTATAACAATGTGTTGCAACCCCCTTATTATAAGGTGGGTTTGTATATAAGATTATCTCAAGAGGATAAGGATAAAGATAAAAAGTATGAATCCGAATCCGAAAGTATTATAAATCAAAGAAACTTGCTTCATCGTTATGTAGAAGATAATGGCTTTACTTTAATTGATGAATATGTAGATGATGGATTTACAGGGACAAATTTTGATAGACCTGGCTTTCAAAGAATGATTGAAGATATTGAATTAGGAAGAATAAATTGTGTAATCACAAAAGATTTATCAAGATTAGGAAGAGATTATATTCAATGTGGTTATTATATAGAACAGTATTTCCCTCAAAAAAAAGTAAGATATATTTCTATATTAGATCAAGTAGATACATTTAATGAAAGTGCAAATAATGATATAGCTCCATTTAAAGCATTATTTAATGATATAACTAGCAAAGATACTTCTAAAAAAATTCGCTCAATTTTAAGGGATAAAAAACAACAAGGAAAATTTATTGGAAGTTTACCATGTTATGGTTATATGAGAGATCCTGAAGATAAAGGTCATTTGATTCCTAATCCTGAAACAGCACCAATTGTTAAAAACATATTTAGATGGAAATATAGTGGGATAGGAGTATCGGAAATAACTACTATGTTGGATGAAATGAAAGCTCCTACTCCTAGTAAATATAAGGAAACAAAATATTCTTCAAGACAAATTAACAATGATCATTGGAATATATCATCCGTTAAGAAAATATTAAGTAATAGAATGTATATTGGAGATATGGTTCAAAATGTTCAAACAAAAATATCCTATAAATCTAAAAAGAAAATAGCACTTGATAAAAGTTTTTGGATAATAAAAGAAAACACACATGAACCATTGGTTGACAAAGAAATCTTTTATACAATACTTAATAGTAAACCTAAAAGAATAAGAAATACTAATACAGGTAGAGAGAAAAGATTGTTAGAAAATTTAATTTTTTGTAAAGAGTGTGGAAATACTTTAACAGTAACATATAGAAAGAATCATAACTATTGGACTGTTAATTGTAATAGATATTCTCGTGATCCCAAAAGGGCATTTTGTGAACCACATTTTTTCCCTTATGACTACTTAGAGGAACAAATATTAAAAAGAGTAAAAGCAACATTAAAAAAATATTTATCTCAAATTGATATGGATAAATTAAGTAGCGAAGTTGAAAAATTAGCATTTTATCAAAATGATGCTGAAAATAAAAAAACTATGTTTAAAAAGAAAATAAATGAAATTGAGAAAAAAATTGATAATCTATATGATGATAAAACTAATGGAATTGTATCAACTGAAACTTATATAAGAAAGCAAGAAGAATATGAAAAAAGTATAAAAGAGATAAAGAATAAAATGAATCAATTAAAATATGAAGAAATAGCAAGAGATTCTTTTAAGAAAAAATTACCTGAATATGAAAAGGTATTAAAGGAACTTATCAATGCTGATAACCCATCAAGAGAATTACTTATTGCTATTATAGAAAGAATTGAAATTGATAAAGATAGAAATATAGAAATAAATTATAGATTTAATATTATTGAACCGACAAAAATTGCTTACAAAAACGTGTGAATTTATTTTTTTACCTCTCAAAATCACAATAACAAATTACAGGAGGTGGAGAAGGTGCCGAAGTCTATTATCCCCTTCGTAATAATAATGAATTAGCAGAATTGATTCTGGAAGAAATTGGGAATAATGGTCAGATTGAAAGAGGAACTTTTCAAAGAAGACTTCCGGAAGATCCAAGTAAAGATTATTATTATATTCAAAGATTAACTCCAGATACACAAGCTTTATTAATTGAGTATGGATTTATTGATAATCCAAGAGATGCTGTTAAACTTCAAAATAATTTATTAGATTATGTCGAGGGTGTTGTGAAAGCAGTTGCCAATTATGCGGGAGTAACTTATATTCCTCCAGGTGGAAGTGTGGATGTAAGTAGATATACGGTGCAAAGAGGAGATACATTGTATTCATTAGCAAGACGCTTTAACACGACCGTAGATGAGTTAAGAAGACTTAATAATTTAACGAGTGATACTTTAAGTGTAGGTCAAGTGTTAGTTATTCCTAGTGCAACCGAAGGGGTTAACACCATGACTTATACGGTGCAAAGAGGGGACTCCTTATGGAAAATTGCTAATCAATTCAATACGACTGTTAATGTTCTAAGAGATTTAAACCGTTTAACTTCAGATATCTTACAAGTAGGCCAATTGTTACAAGTTCCGGTAAGTGAAGAAGTGGTGGAACCTACCAGTTTTTATACAGTACAAAAGGGAGACACGCTTTGGAGTATAGCCAATCGTTTTAATACTACAGTAAATGCATTACGAAGTTTCAATAATTTAACTTCAGACACTTTAAGTATTGGCCAAGTACTTGTTATTCCAAGTGGAAATAATATGCCTAATGAGCCTACAACTTACACGGTCCAAAAAGGAGACACGTTATACCGTATTGCTCAGCAATATAATGTGCCTATCGATCGTTTAATTGAAGTTAATAATTTGACTACTACCGTTTTACAACCGGGCCAAGTACTTACAATCCCACAATAGAGCAAAATTGCTCTTTTTTGTTGAATTAAAACATAGGCTAATAATGGGGTGGAAAAATGAATAACAAAGGTGTTGTTGTAGATGCTTCAAGAGGTGGAAGTGATCAGGGGGCAACAGGGAATGGTTTAGTTGAAAAAGAGGTCACTTTGGAAGTATCCAATTATATGGTCAAAAGATTTAGAGAACTAGGTGTTCCAGTAGCATCGACTAGAGATAAGGATGTTACTTTAACCGATGAAGAACGGGTAGAGACTATTATCAATGCTTTTGGAAAAGAAGATCAAGTGATTGTCATATCCAATCAATTGAGTGATGGTCAAGGGGAAGGTGCCGAAGTTATTTATGCTTTGAGAGACACCGATCAGTTAGCCAAAAACATATTTGATGAAATTGAAAACGAAGGGCAAGTAATGCGTAAATACTATCAACGAAGGCTTCCTGAAGATTTAAGCAAAGATTACAATTTCATTATAAGAGAAACGGCTCCACTGGATACCGTTATTGTGGATTATGGATTTGTGGACAACAAAGATGATGCTATGCGCCTAGATGAAGAAATCCTAGATTATGCGGAAGGTGTAGTTCGAGCGGTCAGTAGGTTCTTAGGGTATAGGTATACGAGTCCTGAGGGAATTATTGATATGACTTATATAGTCAAAAACGGGGACTCACTTTATAGTATTGCCGCCCAATATGGAGTAATGGTGGATGCTTTGAAAGAAGCCAATAATTTAGAGAATAATACCTTGACGATTGGGAAAGTGCTGGTGATTCCACGAAATGAAAATATGCCTTCGAGTGATTTAACGTATACAGTACAAAAAGGAGACAATTTGTATGAGATTGCTAACCGTTTTGGAGTAACAGTGAATAATTTGATTAGTGTCAACGATCTAAAAAGTACGGCATTATCCCTTGGGCAGGTTTTAAAAATACCAAGCGGTACAAAAGAAAAAAGGATATATACTGTGAAAAAAGGGGATTCATTATGGACCATAGCCAATCAATTTGACACGACAGTGGAGGCTTTAAAAAGGGTCAATCAATTAGATTCCAGTGCTTTATCGATCGGACAAAAACTTGTTATTCCAAATTAAAAAAGACCTTTTTTGATCTTTTAATAAATAGGAGGGCATACGCCTGGATCAGGTTCATAAAAACAATGATTTTTATAATTTCCGACAAAAGCTTGATCATACCATTCATCAACACAAGTATCTCCTTGGGCAGGAGCATAGAACCATAAGGCGTTGGTCGCGGGATAATAGTATTCGCCTCGTAAAACATTTTGAGCAAGCTCTCTTTCGTGAATCGTGGATCCTGAATTAAATTGAGGACTAAAGACACCGGCAAATCCACCTGGATTTTGATATATCATTTGCGAGATGGTTCTAATATCTTTAAATGTGTAACAGTCGGTTAAAACACGGTTTACACCAACATTTCCTACCATTAACATACCTAGATCTCCTTCACCAACCGCTTCTGAGCGCATGAGCCGTGCTAATAAGTCTAAATCCTTATCCGAATACTTAACGATCATTTCATCACCTATTAATAGCATATGTCATTGAATTAAAACTTTGCCTTGCAATCTAAAATAGACCATGCTATAATAATTTTGTCCTTTAGGGGCGTGGTATAATGGTAGCATAGGAGTCTCCAAAACTTTTGATGGGAGTTCGATTCTCTCCGCCCCTGCCATGATTATTAAGGTTTTAAGCCTTTAAATACATAGAGAATTGATAGAAATATCAGTTCTTTTTTATGGCTATACATAATCACCTTTGTTATAAGTATATCTAGCGTTAAATACCTCGATAATTATTTATTAAAAAACTAATAAGAAGAAGAATTAATATTAAAGAATAATTCTTTGTTATTATATTAATAAGTCTAATTAAATAATTTTTATTAAAAAATAAGTCATATAAATCTAAGATAAAAACAATAATCAAAAAACAAAAAAGTGGAAAAGCTAAAATATTATATGAAAAAGATTCAAGAAAATTAAAGTTAAAAATAGCTATAAAAGCCCTAGTTAAACCACAACCAGGACAAGAAATATGAAAAAAATTTTTAAATAAGCATTGAATGTGAAATTTAACGCAAAACAAAAATATTAATATTAGTCCTATATAAAGAGCTAATATTAATATTTTTTTTGATTTAGTCATTTAATGGATTGCCTTTGCCATCGGTAGCTATAGATCCTGTTAAAATCATGATTCCTTCTACTAGACCCCAAATTTCAGATACGATAGCTAGAACACCGCAAGATAATAAGCTGATTAAAAGTTGGGCAACGGCTTTTCCTGTATAACCTAAATAAAAATTATGTACTCCTAAAGAACCTAAAAATATTCCTAGAAGCCCTGCAGCCATTTTTGACTTTCTTCCTGGTACAGCTTGATTAACTGGTTGAGCAGTTGATTGAGGTGCATTATTAGATACAGCAACACCACATTTTAAACAAACAGCTTGATTTTCATTTAATTCGCTTCCACAATTTTGACAAAATTTTGCCATTTTCTCACTCCTTTATATTTTGATACTAGCACAATAATTTTGGTGACGCAACAAAAAAATTCATTTGATTTACACATTTTGTAAACTATGGGAAAGGGTCTTTAAGTTGTAAAAAATACCTTCTTGAAAATTATTAGTTAGAAAATATACTATTTAGTTCTCAATAAAGACGTTAAAGAAAAAAAGAAGAACATATTTATTGATTAATGACTAATATAAGCAACAGTTTATTTAGTATATGATCAATGCAAGCATATTAAAGTGAAAGATGTTTATAAAAGCTCTTTTTCTTACTTGCTATATATTAAGTATTATGGTATAATAGTCCTACTTTTAAAGGGGATGGAGTTATGATTTTATTACCAAAGGAAGGAAAACTATATCCTTATCAAATTCATTTTGTTGAAAAAGAACCCTTAGTGGAATGCTATACTCATTTGCTAAACGATGATGTTTTACGTGTGGATCGTAATACATCGTTGTGTTTGGTACAAGAAGCTATTGAGGTATCTTCTCACATTATGCGAAGAAAGATTTCACTTAGAGAATTAATTAAAGGCGATATTCGCAATCTTACTTTCATGGAAGATGTGATTACCCATTTGACCAAAAGAAATATGAATATGGTGCTTTGCAGGTTTTATCCGGATTTTCACTATTTTTATAACGAGGTTTTACCTCATACAGAATGGGTAGAATTATCTCATTGGAGTAAGGCTAGTTGTCCTGAGACAGAAAAAAAGTTTCACGAGACAGCTATCGAAAATGAAAAAATATTAACTTTGGCTGAAAAAGCACTTACGAAAAACTAAAAGTGATAGTAGTTGTTTTATTGCTTTTTCTTAAAGTTTGTGATACGATTTAAAACGCTGATGAAAGGATGATGTTGGATGCGTATTATTGTACCGAATAAAGGACTTTTATATATGACTTTTGATAACGCTTTTTACTTAGGATTAGCACTCACTAAAACTAGTGCTAGTTATTCTAAGGAATTTGGACGTATTCGCGATAAATATGGAATTGCGATGGGAGAACCTAGTCCGGAAGGAGCTCCTAAAGAAGAAAACGATTACCGTGTAGGAGCTTACATCGTTGACTATGAAAGTTATTTACGCGATGAAAAAGTTATGAAAAAAATAAAATAGATAAGACTTGATTTTAGGAATCAAGTTTTTTTGTTATAATAAAGAAAAGAAGGAAATAGTGTATGAACGAAGAAAAAATAAATAGGCTCTTTGAACGTCTAGCCCTTTCTAAATTTCGTAGTCGTTTTCATTTAAAAGAAAAAGATTTTCAGTATATTGAAGCGAAAGGACTATCCACCATTTGCTCTCATGCCCATGATTTTGTGGAAAAAAGACTGGCGCCTGCTGAGATTCCAAACGATGGTAAACAAACACCTATGAAAGGACATCCCGTTTTTATTGCTCAACATGCAACCGCTTGCTGCTGCAGATCTTGTCTTTATAAATGGCATAGAATAGCTCCTCATAAAACTTTGATCAAGGAAGAACAAGACTATATCGTTACTGTGTTAATGACTTGGATAAAAAAAGAAATGGAGAATCACTCTAAAAATATTTCTAAAGAAATTTAAGTATGAAACGTTCATCATTTTTCCATACTATAGTTGAAAGGATGGTTAAGATGGACCAAAATAATGAATTGTTAGAATATATTTATCGCGATGCGGAGATGAGTTGTTTTAGTTTAACGGAGTTGTTGAAAGATTTGAAAGGAAAAGACAATAAGATTACGCCAACGGTTGAAAATGTTTTAAAAGGATACGAACGTTACATGCAGGAAGCAGAAGAAAAATTAAAGGAAGCCAATGTGGAACTTAAGAAGACGAATCCCATGGCTCGAATGGCTTCTAGTATGGGTGTAAAACAAGAAGTGAAGAAAGACAATAGTGATGCTTCGATTGCCGATATGCTAATCAAAGGTATTTCGATGGGAACCTTGGACATGGAAAAAAGAATTAATAATTACAAGGCAGATGCTAAAAAAGATATTTTAGGTTTTGCCAAAGATTTTTATAAATTTCAACAAGATAACTTAGAATCGTTAAAAGCTTTTTTATAAGAAACAAAAATTCTAGTGTAACGCTAGGATTTTTTGTTATAATAAAAGTAGAATGAGGAGGGCTCATGAAAAAGAAAAAAACAATTTGGTTTATTGTCTTATTTGTTTTACTTTTAGTAGGCCTATTTCTTCTTTGTTTTTTTGTTAATAAAAAAGAAAAAGAGCAAAAGAAAATGGAAGAAATTATAGATCATTATGGGAAAGTAGTACAAGTAATGGAAGATACTGCTCTTTATGAGAGGGAAGAAGATACCTTTGTACCCGTAGGGATCGTTTATAAAGATCAAATGATGAAACTCGATAAATTAGATGTTCGTAGTGAAAACGATATTTATTTTAAAGTGCAAGGAGAACCTTTCTATATTTTGTATCAAACTGTCGAAGGAAAAGAGGCTATTGATGAAAAATCGACTTTATTATTTGAAGAAAAAATAATAACCAAGGAAGAAGCAACTTTCTATAAAAAAGGAGTAAAGGCTTTTACTTTGAATACTTCAGTAGAGGTTCAAATTATAGAGAAGAAAGACGATAGTTACATGGTTCAATTTGGGTATACTGATTATGAGATTTTGAAAAGTGATATAGAAGAAGTGGTGCCTACCGAAAAGATGGAACAAGTCTTGGAAGAAGAAATACCCGTTCTCCATTATTCGAATATTGATCAAAAAACATTAGAAGAACAACTTTTGTGGTTGGAAGATGCTAATAGAGAAACACTTACTTTTGAAGAATGGGAAAAATGGCACGATGAAAAAGTACTTTTTGCACCATCGCATGTACTTCTTTTATTTGATGTAGTGGATCAAAATCTTGCCTCTTTCTTAAAGGAGAAGGGTTATTCCTATACTACTATAAGTGAAACGGGGCTTACTCCTTGGGTACATAAAAATACGTATGCTAAAGTGGAAGATAAAGAAAAAGTACCGACTTTTAAAATGACGCCCTCTTTAACAAAAGAAGAATTTACGCGTATGTTATCGCATGAAATAGAACCGATGGAAGAAGAATCAATTTTTGCAGATAAGGTGGCAGTACTCAATTATCACTTTTTCTACGATGGAAATGTGGGTAATAATTGCGGAGAGACGATTTGCCTTGATAGTAGAAAGTTTGAGCAACACTTAACTTATCTTAAAGAAGAAGGTTTTAAGACCGTAACGATGGAAGAATATAGAGCTTGGATGTATGGTGAAATTAACTTACCAAAGAAAAGTGTTCTTTTAACGATTGATGATGGAGCAGCAGGTACTTCAAAAATCAATGGCAATATTTTAATTCCGATGCTTGAAAAATACGATTTACATGCAACCCTTTTCTTGATTACGGCGTGGTGGGATTTAGCAAATTATCAATCGGATCACTTGGATGTTGAGTCACATGGATATGATATTCACATCTCTCAAACCTGCAATGGAACTTCTAAAGCGAGAGCACTTTGCTTAAATAAGGCGGAATTGTTGGATGACTTCCAAAAGTCGATTGCTATTTTAAATACTAAGATTGCTTTTTGTTATCCATTTTATGCCTACAATAATACAGTGGTGGAGGCTGTGAAAGAAAGTGGTTTTCAATTGGGCTTTGTAGGGGGAAATACTAAATCTAAACGAAGCAATAACAAATATTTGATTCCACGCTATATTATTTACGATAGTATTACCCAAAACCAATTTATAAATATGGTTTCCTAAATTTGGGAAATCGTGTAAATATGAAAAATAAGAGGAGTATTCCTCTTTTTCATGCTATAATAAGACGTATCCACATATAATATTAAGATTGAAGGAGAAATGCTATGTTATCACTTAAAAATATAAAGAAGAGTTATACAACCGGTGAATTCACTCAGCATGCTTTAAAAGGGATTAGTATCGATTTTCGAAAAAACGAATTTGTTGCGATCCTTGGAGCCAGTGGTAGTGGAAAGACCACGTTATTAAATATTATTGGTGGGCTCGATCGTTACGATAAAGGTGATTTAATCATTAACGATAAGTCTACTAAGAAGTTTAAAGATCAAGATTGGGATGCTTATCGTAATAACTGTATTGGGTTTATTTTCCAAAGTTATAACCTTATTAACCACATCAATGTTTTAGATAATGTAGAGTTAAGTATGACGTTAAGTGGTGTTAGTGCCAAAGAACGAAGAGATAGAGCAATGCAAGCCCTTGCTAAAGTAGGACTTAAGGATCATGCCCATAAAAAACCGAACCAATTATCGGGTGGACAGATGCAACGTGTTGCCATTGCAAGAGCCTTAGTGAATGATCCTGATATTATTTTAGCGGATGAGCCGACCGGTGCTTTAGATTCACAGACTAGTATTCAAATCATGGATTTGATTAAAGAGATTGCTAAAGATAAACTGGTTATCATGGTTACGCACAATCCTAATCTTGCTAATCAATATGCTAGTCGTGTTGTCGAACTTAAAGATGGCGAACTAAAGAGTGACTCTAATCCAATTACCGAGGAAGAAGATAACAATACGATCTTTTCGATTAAGAAAACAGCGATGAATTTTTGGACCGCTTTGAAATTATCATTTAACAATATTAAAACCAAAAAGGGTCGTACTTTCCTTACGGCTTTTGCTTCATCGATTGGAATTATTGGTATAGCCCTTATTTTATCGCTATCTAATGGGTTCCAAATTCAAATTGATCAGTTTGAAAGTGAAACTTTATCCAATATGCCTATCATGATTAGTGAACAAGCGATGGAAATGGATGAAGAAATGATGCTTGAAATGAGCAATCAATTAGAAGGCTCTTCTTTGAAAGAATATCCTGAAGAAGAAACTATCTATCGCCAAGAATCGATGGTGGATCAGGTTTTCCATACTAACAATCTAAGTAGTGAATATATCGATTACATTGAGAAAGTAAATCCAGATGATGTGGCAGGTATTGGTTATACCCGTATGATTGGGCTTAACATTATAACAAAAGCAGAGGACAAATATAAATTAGTCGATACCATGATGACGAACTTCACCAGCCTTCCTAAAAAGTTAAAAGAAGATGCTAGTGGGGTAATTGAAGACAACTATGATATTTTGTACGGAAGAGTTCCAACCAAAAAAGAAGAACTACTCTTGGTGGTAGATAGCAAAAACCGTGTTAGTAGTACTATCTTGGATGCTTTAGGTTTCTCTACTTCCGAAGAAATTTCATTTGATCAAATTCTAGATAAAGAATTTAAACTTATTTTAAACGATGACTATTATCAGTCTTTAGGAAAATACTTTATGCCGAACCTTGATTATGAAGCATTATACAACAAAGAGACGGCACTTACCTTAAAATTTGTAGGTATTGCAAGAGGCAAAGAAGATAAGAAAATTCTAACCAATAATTCCAGTGCTTATTATACGGAAGATTTAATTGATTATGTAGTAAGTCAAAACAAAGAATCAAAAATTGTATTGGAACAACAAAAAAGCGACTATAACGTTTTAACAGGGCAAGCTTTTCCTGAAGGGAATGACAATTTATTAAGTACGGATATGACGAAAGATGCGCTTCTTACGTATTTAGGAAGAGATAGTGTTCCTATGATGATCAGTCTTTATCCTAAAAACTTTGAAGCAAAAGATCACATTGTCTCTTATTTAGATGACTATAATGAAGGAAAAGAAGAACAAAATCAAATTCTTTACACCGATATGGCTGAAATGATTTCGACGTTATCCGGAAATATCATGGATGCGATTACGATTGTCTTGATTGCGTTCTCCGCCATCAGTTTAGTGGTATCGTGTATCATGATTGCGATTATAACCTATATATCGGTTTTGGAACGAACCAAAGAAATTGGTGTTTTACGTGCTTTAGGTGCTAGAAAGAAAGACATCAAACGGGTATTTAATGCGGAGACCTTTATCATCGGAGTAGCCTCTGGTCTTCTTGGAATAGGTATTGCGTGGTTACTTACAATCCCAGCTAATAACATCATTGAAGGATTAACCGATCTTCCAAATGTGGCAAGACTTAATCCGGTTCATGCTTTATTGTTAGTTGCCATCAGTGTCTTTTTAACGGTATTAAGTGGAAGTATTCCATCACATATTGCTTCGAAGAAAGATCCAGTCGAGGCTTTAAGAACCGAATAGAAAATTACGTAGTTGTTTTTGGTCTCTTGTTTGGAAATACTTTTTCTAAATAGGAAGAAGGATACCACTTATCCATTAACACATCCATTTCTCCTTGTGGAGGAATGCCGCTTTTTCTTTCTTCTTCCCGGTTAAAAGCAAGAAGTGAGATACTAAAATCGAAGATGAAGAATAAAATCATAATATACGTGATGATGCGACCCGGAAGTGCACTAATGCGATCGATTCCTTTATCTAAGAAAGGGGCTATCCACTTAACAAAAACAAGGGCGAGTAATCCCCAAAAGAGCATGACAGGAACACTGGTTCTTCCTTGAAAATTTAAAAAGTGGTCAGAGTAATCCCAAGAAATAACGTGGAACAGTGCTTCTTGTAGATAAGAGGCTAAAAATTCAAAGAGTCCACCTAAAAGAGAACCCAGTAAAAAAATTACATATCCGTTTCGGAAAAAATAAAGGGTGATCATAAATAATACGGCTCCAAATCCATACACTTGATTAAATGGACCATAGAGGAGTCCCTGTTGGTCAACCCATTTCCCCGTCGTAAAAAAATAAAGAACAGTCTCGTAGAGATAGCCTACAAAACTTCCTATTACAAAAATCCAAATTAATTTATAAATGTGTAATCCTTCAGCAAAAGGCTTTTCTTTCATATATATCCCTCGCTTATAATATGGAATAAACAAAAAAGAATATACTGTTGTATAAAAAAGAAAAGAGGATTCCATAATAAAAGTGTAGAAAAAATAAAAAAGTTGGCACTCTATATTGACAAGTGCTAACGATGGTGGTATAACTAAAATTGAAAGGAAGGGATAACGATGACGTTAATTCCAAGAAAGTATTATTTAGACGATTTCTTTGATAACTTTTTAAGTGTTCCAGAGGAAAGTCATATGAAATGCGATATTTATGAAAAAGGAGGTAACTATCATATTGAGATGGATATACCTGGTTTCAATAAACAAGATATAGCTATCGAATGCAATAAAGGTTACCTAACCATTACGGCTGAGAAGAAAAATGAACAAGAAGATAAAGACGAAGAAAGAAATTATATTCGTCGTGAAAGAACTTATGGAAAATATCAAAGAGAATTTTATCTTGGTGATGTGGAAGCCGATAAAGTAAAAGCCGAATTCAAAGAAGGAATACTTAAAATTACCGTACCAAAGAAAACAGAAATCGATACGAAAAAAGTTATTGAGATTGAATAATCTAGAAAGCTGCTCTTTTGAGTGGCTTTTTTCTATAGGAAATAAAAGGGGGATGAAGTAAAGTAAATGTTGGAAAAATGTAAGAGAAAATACAAGTTATATAATTAATTTGTATTTTTTATATCCTT
>CANQIE010000027.1 GCA_947623935.1 uncultured Bacilli bacterium
AGTGATGAAAATAATTATAAAATACATCCAGCCTTTACCTTTGGAGATAAAAAACTAACAGGAATATGGTATGGAAAGTTTGAAACAAGTACTAAAGAAGCATGCATTGCAGCAGATAAATCGGTAGAGACTGGATGTGATATAGGAACGTATACTCCAGAAATAAAACCGAATGTAACTTCATGGAAGGGAATCCGTGTATCAACTGCTTTTGAAGTAAGTAGAAGGATGCAAACAACAAATTATAATATTTACGGATTTTCTAGTAGTCAAACCAGTTATGATACACATATGAGTAAGAATAGTGAATGGGGAGCAGTTGCCTACTTATCACAAAGTAAGTATGGAAAATACGGAAATGATGCTTATGGAATTGATGATAAGGAAGTGTATATTAACAATTGTTCTAAAAAAATTACAGGAATAGCGGGAGATTCTGCAAAAGCAGAAGAAAGTGCTGATACTTGTGACATAAATACTTATGAAACAAGTAAAGGTCAAAAAGCATCTACTACAGGAAATATCACAGGAGTATATGATATGAGTGGTGGAACATATGAATACGTCATGGGCATCTTAGCTGATGAAAACGGTCAACCTAGAAGTGGAAAAAACAGCGAAGCTAATTCAGGATTTAATGGTTTATTAGATGATGGAAATTCAGTATCCGAAGGAAGAAAAATACCAGATTCAAAATATTATGATTTATATAATCCAACCGATACAACAAATGATACTACAAGAATGGCAACAGCATGTGATGGAGAAATCTGTTATGGACATGCCTTATCAGAGACAGCAGGATGGTATAAAGCTTTAGTTATGTTTGTATACACGTTTGCTCCATGTCACGATATTGGTGGCGACTACTCAAGCGGCCAGTACGTAGGTATCTTTAATTCAGGTCATGCTGCTTGTGAAGCAAACGGATCCACATTCCGTCTAGTACTTACTCCATTACAGTAAAGAGAGTTCGCTCTCTTTTCTTTTGCCTTCCTTTTTGATACAATAGATATAGGTGATGAACCTTGAATAAAATCTTTCTTCCTACAAAATATGTTAAAGATATCTTTTCAATTGATTATAAAAAGTTAAAGAAAAAGAAGAAACAATATTTACTTTTTGATTTAGATAATACCATTGGTTCTCTTTTAGAAGATGTTCCAAATGATAAAATAGTGAAGTTATTCACTTCTTTAAAAAAAGATTTTGTTATAGTAATTATCTCTAATAACTTTAAGAAAAGAGTTAAGGCTTTTGGAGAAAGTTTAGAAGTAGACTACTACTATTTAGCAATGAAACCTTTAGGAAAAGTTATACGTAAAATAAGACATAAATATAACTGTAAAAATGGGGATATGGTTTTAATAGGAGATCAATTGGTGACCGATATCTTTTTAGGGAATCGAATGAAGATCGATACTATTTTAGTAGATCCCATTCATCCTAAAGAGATGAAGATTACCAGTATCAATCGTTTTATAGAAGGAAGAATATTAAAAAATTATAAATCCAAAGGATGGTTAGAAAGAGGGAAGTATCATGCGTAAGAAAAAAATATGTATGGGATGTGGTGTTCAATTACAAGATGAAAATATTTTACAGGAAGGATACACTACAGATTTAAAAAATGATCTATGTCAAAGATGTTTTAGGATGAAAAACTATGGCGAGTACCAAGTGGTAACCAAGTCCAATGAAGAATATATAGAAATTTTAAAGAGTATTGGAAAAACCAAGGACTTAGTACTTTTGATTGTAGATGTTACTAATATCGATAAAGATTTATCTTTTATGAGAGAATATCTTAGTAATCCTACTTTGTTGGTATTAAATAAAAGAGATATTTTACCTAAAAGTGTACCGGATGAAAAGATTTTGTCTTATATTAAAGAGTTAGATATTCCGTTTGTAGATATCCTATTAGTTAGTTCGATGAAGAAATATCACATCGATGAACTTTATAAGAAAATAATGAAATATAAAGTAAGTAATAAGGTCTATGTTGTAGGGCATACCAATGTAGGAAAGAGTAGTGTGATTAATCAATTAATTAGATCGTATTCAACAAGTGAACAGGAACTTACGATTTCACCTCTTCCATCAACAACCTTAAATAAACTGGAAATAGAAATTAACAATAAGTTAACTTTAATTGATACCCCAGGATTAATCGACCGAGGAAATATCGCTAATTATATTGATGAAAAAGAATTAAAACGCATTCAGTCTAAAAAAGAGATGCGTCCTCGTACTTTTCAGATTAAAATGGGGCAATGTCTTGTGATTGATAACTTTGCAAGGGTAGATTATGTGAAAGGAGAAAAGAACAGTTTTACCGTGTACGTTTCCAATAATTTAAAAGTAAAGAAAATGAATGCATTAAAACAAGAACGATTGAAAGACTTATCAAAGACGACTTATGAGATGAAATATTATGAAGATTTGGTTTTAAACGGCTTGGGATGGATTAAAATGGTAGGAAGAGGAACGGTTGATTTATATATTGATCGAAATGTGGAAACGTTCGTAAGAAAAAATGTCATTTAAAAAGGGAAGAAGTTCTTCTCTTTTTTTAACTATTGATAATAACGCCTCCATTAGGATGAAGAATTTGACCGGTCATGTAACTGGAGTCATCGGTAGCAAGGAAGAGGTAGCAAGGAGCAATTTCATTCGGTTCTCCAGCCCTTTTCATTGGTACTTTTGGTGTATAAGAACCAAAGGTTTCTACTTCTTGAGGGGAGAATGTAGCAGGTGTTAAGGGTGTCCAAATAGGTCCTGGTGCCACCCCATTTACACGTATTTTTTTATCGACTAAATTTTGGGATAGGCTTCTAGTGAAAGAGACAATGGCCCCTTTAGTAGCACTATAATCGATTAGATCTTTTTTACCTTGGTAGGCCGTAATTGAAGTGGTATTGATGATGGCATCTCCCTCTTTTAAATAAGGAAGAACTGCTTTGGTCATAAAGAAGTAAGCATAGATATTGGTTTCAAAGGTAAGCCGTAGTTGATCTTCTGAAATATTTAAGAAATCTTTTTGTTGATACTGTACTGCTTGATTGTTGACTAAAATATCAATGTGCCCAAAAACATCGATGGTTTTTTGAACGGCATCTTTACAGATTTTTTCTGTTCGAAAGTCTCCTTGGCAAAGAAGACACCTGCCACCCATTTCTTTTATCTTTTCAGCCGTTTCTTTGGCATCTTTTTCTTCATAGAGATACGTAATCACAATATCAGCGCCTTCCATAGCATAAAGGTAGGCAACACTTCTTCCGATTCCTGAGTCTCCTCCTGTGATTAGGGCTACTTTCCCTTTGAGTCTATTGTTTCCTTTGTATCTTGGAAGACTTTTAGGAAGGGGATTCATTACATATTCGAATCCTGGCATATGATCTTGATGTTGAGGAGGAAACGTTCTTTCCACCAATTCACATTTTTTTAACATTTGATTATCCATAAATACACATCCTTCTAATAAAAGGTATGTATCAAAGAAAATAAATATTTTATAAAAATTCAGTTTAAAAAGAGTTACAGTAAATCTTTCCAAAAGAGGGAAGAAGTATTATAATAAAGAAGAAATTGTAATTAATATAAAAGATGTGAAAGAAGGAATTTTTGTGTGGTTTGTATGTACTTTAGTTACTTTAATAGCGTGGGGTGTTGCGGATTTATTTTATAAAAAAGGAGCCAAAGAGGAGAAGTACAGTCATTTAAAAACAACCATGATTGTAGGTTTCGTGATGGGACTACATGCTATTATTATGCTTTTGACGACGTCTATGAATTATAACTTTTTAAATATTTTAGTTTATCTTCCGGTATCGTTTATGTATATTTTATCGATGACGATTGGCTACTATGGATTAAGGTATTTGGAATTATCCATATCTTCTCCTATTCAAAACTCATCGGGTGCGGTAGCGGCTTTACTTTGTATGATTTTCTTACATCAAACGCTAGATACGGTAAGTGCAGTGGCCATTATTTTAATTAGTGTAGGCATTTTTCTATTAGGCGTTTTAGAAAAAGCAAAACAAGATAAATTGGTAGCTAGTAAAAAATATAAGATTGGATTTGTGGCTTTCTTAATGCCCATCTTCTATTGCATTATCGATGCTTTAGGAACCTTCTTTGATGCCTATTACCTTGATAGTATTGAGACAACTCCTTTATTAAATGTGACTGAAAGTACTCTTGAAAATGTGGCTAATACTTCTTATGAACTTACCTTTTTGATTGGAGCGATCTTAATTTATATTTTTCTTCGCTTTATTAAAAAAGAAAAGATTAAGTGGAAAGAACAAAATAATCGCTTTAGTGCGGCCTTATTCGAAACCTTGGGACAATTTACGTATGTCTATGCTTTAGAAGGAAACGGTATGGTGGCTTCAGCTACGATTTCAGCCTATAGCATTGTTTCCATTTTGTTATCGCGGATCTTCTTAAAAGAAAAATTAACCCTTTGGGAATATGCCGTTATTGCTCTTGTTTTAGTAGGTATTATTCTCTTGGGAGCACTTAATCTTTGATGGAGGAATAAAATGGCCGATGTTTTTGATGAATATAAAATAAAAAAAGAAAGTCTTCTTGATTATGGTTTTGTGTTAAAAGGGAAGGACTATATTTTAGAAAAAGCGCTTAATGATTCTCTTTCGGTACGATTTACTTTTACAGGTTCTTCTTTTAAAACGGAAGTTTATGATAAAGAAACCAATGAACTTTATCTTCCATTTCAAGTAGAAAATAATCCGGGAGCCTATGTTTCTGTGATTCGAGAAGAAGTAGAAAAGATTAAAAAAGATATTTTGATGCATTGTTTCGAAGCAAATACTCTAAGACAAGAAGTGATTTCTTACGTTAACAAAACCTATCAGGTTGAAGTTTCTTATCCTTTTGAAAACGATACCGTAAGTGGGACTTTTAAAAATGAAAAAGGAAAATGGTTTGGTCTGCTCATGAAGATTCCATATCGTTCCTTAGGCGTTAATAGTAGTTTATTAGTAGAGATTTTAAATATTAAATTAGATCCTGAAAGAATTAAAACTTTAATCGATCACAAACATTTCTTTCCTGCTTATCACATGAATAAGAAGTATTGGATTACGATTCTTTTAAATAAAAATATAACATTAGAGGAAATCAAGCCTTTAATTGATGAAAGTTACCATTTGGTATTTGACAAGAAAGAGAAGAAAAAAACTTGTTAAAAGAAAATTATTTGAGTACAATAAAAATAGAAAGGAAAAAGAAATATGGAAAAAGCAAAAGTTTATTTTACCAAAGAATTAACCCCGGAAGCAGTTGTCAAAATGTATAAACAACTAGGTATCGACTTAAAAGGAAAAGTAGCGGTTAAGGTACATTCAGGAGAGCGAGGAAATCAGAACTATTTACGTCCTTTGTTCATGAAGCCGATGATTGATTATGTTCATGGTACAGTAGTGGAATGTAATACGGCTTACGATGGGGCAAGAAATACCACCGAAAAGCATTTGGAACTCATGAAGGAACATGAGTGGAGTACGTATTTTGATGTTGACATCATGGATAGTGAAGGACCAGATGATGTTTTAGAAATTCCAAATGGTAAAGTCATTCAAAAAAACTATGTAGGAAAAAATTTGAAAAATTATGATTCCGTGCTAGTACTATCACACTTTAAAGGACATCCAATGGGTGGTTATGGTGGAGCTTTAAAACAACTTTCGATTGGTGTTGCTTCAGGTCGTGGAAAACGTTATATCCATTGTTGTGGAAACGATGGTAGTTTTGATGATATGTTTAAGCAAGATCAAGAAAAATTTTTAGAGTCGATGGCCGATGCGGCATCCAGTGTGGTACATCACTTTGATGGAAATATTGCCTACATCAATGTCATGTGCAACATGTCAGTCGATTGTGATTGCTGTGATGTAGCAGAAGATCCATGTATGAAAGATATTGGTATTTTAGCATCCCTTGATCCAGTAGCTATCGATCAAGCCTGTATCGACTTAGTTAAAAAATCAGATGATCCGGGACGCGATCATTTACTAGAACGTATTGAATCAAGAAAAGGAGAGCACACGATTGAAGCTGCTTATGATCTTGGTATCGGTAATAGAGAATACGATCTCATCGAAGTAGCATAATGACAAGTCCTTAAAAAGGGCTTGCTTTTTAACAAATAGAAAAAAATATGATAAAATAGATATGAAGAAGGAGTAAAAAATGAAAAAAATAGTTTTAGTTTTGATTCTACTTTTAATAGTGACAGGATGCTCTTTTTCAGGGTTAAACCGAAATAATAAGGAGGACGCCGTGAAGTTTAAAGAAGAATATGAAAAATTAAATGATACAAAAAACGCTAGTGGACTTACGCATCGAGCTATTACCATTGATAGCACTAATCCGTTTGTTTATACGACCGCCGAAGAGATTGTTAAGAAAATCGAAAATAAAGAAACGTTCTATGTTTACTTTGGTTCTGCATATTGCCCATGGTGCCGAAGTGTTATAGAAAAAGTAGTTGAAGTAGCGAATGAAAAGGAAATCAATACTATTTATTACGTCGATGTATGGGGTGGAGAAGATCACACTGAAGTATTACGTGATGTCTATGCTTTAGATGAAGAAGGAAAACCAACAAGAACTCATGAAGGAACAGAAGCTTATTATCAACTTTTAACGTATTTTGATAAAGTGTTATCTAAGTATCAATTAACGGATGAAGAAGGAAACAAAGTAGATACCAATGAAAAACGGATTGGTGCTCCTAACTTTATATATGTTAAAGAAGGAGAGGCTATCAAACGTGAAACCGGTATTTCATCTAAGCAAACAGCTTCAAGAGATGAATTAACCGAGGAAATGTTAACCGAAGAAAAAGAAAAATTAAATACATTCTTTGAAAATGAGAAGTAATTCTTCTTTTTTTCTTGTATAATGAAGAAAGGAGGTACCTATGCAAAAAGTCATTTTAAAAATTGGAGGCATGAGTTGTAGTGCATGCTCAGTAGGCCTCGAAAAATATTTAAATAAACAGGAAAATATTTCTAAAGCCGTAGTCAATTTAGTGATGCAACAAGCATCGATTGAGTATGATCATTTAACTATCGAAGACTTAGAACGCTTTGTTGAAGAAGCAGGATTTATTAGCCTCGGGGTATACGATATGAAAAAAGAAGAGAGAAGTGCAAAACGTGATTTTGTTCCGTTAATCATCTTTGGTTTTCTTGCCCTTTTAGCGATGTATATTTCAATGGGTCCTATGCTTCATCTTCCTACACTTCCTTATTTGGATCCTATGAAAAATTCTTTTTTCTATGTGGGGGTATTACTTTTATTAACGCTTTTCTTTTTTATTTATGCTCGTGATATTTTTAAAAGTGGTGTTAAAAACTTGCTTCATAAGACACCTAATATGGATACTTTAGTATCGCTGGGTGTGCTTGCTAGTTTTGGTTATAGTTTGTATCATGCTATTTCTATTTTTATGGGGCAAATGTATTCTATCCATGAACTTTATTTTGAATCTTGCATCATGATTTTATTCTTTATTAAATTAGGTAGATACATCGATTCTAAGAGTAAAGAAAAAACCAAGGAAGCCTTGAAAGAACTCGTTCAAATTACACCTTCTTATGCCTTATTAAAAGTAGGCAAAGAAGAAAAAGAAGTAACATTAGACGAAGTTCAAAAAGGTGATATTTTAATTGGAAAAACGGGTATGAAGATTGCGGTTGATGGAATTATTACGAAAGGTACAGCTTATCTAGATGAAGCCTTTATTACAGGAGAAGCGCTTCCTAATAAAAAGAAAAAAGGCGATAAGGTTTTAGCAGGAAGTATTTTAGTTGATGGCATGGTGGAATACGAAGCCGAACGAATTGGAAAAGATTCGACGATTTCCGAAATTGTTCGTTTAGTAGTCGAAGCTTCAAATACCAAGGCTCCCATTCAAAAATTAGCAGATAAAGTAAGCGCATATTTTGTTCCTATGATTTTGCTTTTAGCTTTTTTAACGCTTGTGATTTCACTTCTTTTAGGAAAAGAAGTATCAAGTGCTATTACATCATTCGTAAGTGTTCTAGTCGTTGCCTGCCCTTGTGCTTTAGGTCTTGCTACTCCTTTAGCGATGGTGGTAAGTGAAGGAAGATGCGCTAAAGAAGGTATCTTAATTAAGCAAAGTGAAACTTTAGAGAAAGCTCATCAAATTGATACGCTTATTTTTGATAAGACAGGGACCCTCACTTATGGACATTTAAAAATTAAAAAGATGTACCATAATGGACCTTTAACAAAACAAGAAATATTAGCAAGAGTTATTGCTCTAGAAAAAAATTCTACACATCCCATTGCTTCTTCCTTTCTTGAAAAGAAAGATGCTCTTAAAGAAGAAATAGAGGTAGAAGATTTTCATAACCTAGAAGGCATGGGTTTATCGGGAAAAATAGGAAAGACTTCGATCTATGTTGGAAATAATAAATTGATTACGAAACTTGGTCTTAAAAATCCTTTTGAAAAAGAAGAGGAAGAACTTTCTTTAGAGGGAAGTAGTTTGGTCTATTATATTGAAAACAAAAAAGTAATGGCTCTCTTTGGAGTCCAAGACGTTGTAAGAGAAAATGCGAAAGAAGTCATCAAAACTTTAAAAAAACAAAATAAAAGAATTATTTTATTGACCGGTGATAACGAAAATACAGCTAAAAGAATTGCTAAAGAAATAGGTATTACCGATGTGATCGCAAACGTTTTGCCCCAAGAGAAAACCAAAGTCGTTAAAGATTTAATTCAAGAAGGACACAAAGTCATGATGGTAGGAGATGGTATTAACGATGCTCCTAGTCTTGCTTTAAGTGATGTAGGGATTAGTATTCATAGTGGAACTGATATAGCTGCTGATTCTTCGGATGTTATTCTAATGCAAGATAATTTAGCTCATATTTTATCTCTTTTAGAAATTAGCAAGAAGACCATGCGCAACATTAAACAAAATCTCTTTTGGGCATTCTTCTACAATATGGCGATGATTCCTATAGCCATGGGTTTATTATCTCCATTTAATATTAAGATGAATCCTATGTTTGCAAGTCTTGCAATGACGATTAGTAGTCTTACTGTTGTTTTCAATTCACTAAGACTACGGAAGTAGGAAGGAGATTTTCATGGAAAAATATCAAGAGATTGAAAGAAGTATTATCAAAAAATTCCGTCGTGAAATCTTCAGTAAATTTGTAAAAGCCGTTCAAGAATATGAACTCATTCAAGAAAACGATAACATTATGGTTTGTATTAGTGGAGGAAAAGATTCCTTTCTCCTTGCTAAATGTATTCAAGAACTCATTCGTCATGGCAAGTTTCCTTTTCAAGCTCATTATGTGGTCATGGATCCAGGATACAGCCCAAGAAATCGTAAGATGATTGAAGAAAATGCCCAACTTTTAAATATTCCAATTGAGATTTTTGAAAGTGATATTTTTTCGATTGTCACCAATATCGAAAATAGTCCTTGCTATCTCTGTGCGCGTATGCGAAGAGGATTCCTTTATAATCGAGCCAAAGAGTTAGGATGTAATAAGATTGCACTAGGACACCATTTTGATGATGTTATTGAAACCACTTTGTTGTCTATGTTTTATGGTTCAGAAATTAAAACGATGATGCCTAAGTTACATAGTATTCATTTTGAAGGATTAGAACTGATTCGTCCTTTGTATTTAGTAAGAGAAGAATCGATTCTTTCTTGGAAGAATTACAACGAATTAACATTTTTAAATTGTGCTTGTAGATTTACAGAAAAGACGACTTATGAAAATATGCACGAAAGTAAACGATTAGAAATAAAGAACTTAATTAAAGAGTTGAAAAAAGTAAACAAAGATGTCGACTATAACATCTTTAAAGCTTTAGACAATATCAATGTTAATGGGGTCTTGGGAATAAAAAAAGAAGGCGTTTATCATAGTTTCTTAGAAGATTATGATAAAGTCAAAGAAGAGGAGTAATCTTCTTTTTATTTTGTCAAAAAATGTCAAGTTTACAGTTTAAGTGTAAAAAGTAAACAAAAAGTTGACCTAGGGGGGGGTAGTTTTATAATAGAAATAGATAAATAATAAAAGGAGAAGTGATCTCATGAAAGAGAAAGGAACTAAAAAGGAGATAATCGCAGTTTGTCTACTTGTATTAAGTCTTGTTTTAATTGCAATAGGAACCACCTTTGCTTTCTTTCAATATTCAAAACAAGGAACTACCGTAAATAAATTAGAGTCAGGTACCTTAACTTTTATCTATGATGAAAATAGAAAAGAAAAAAATGGAGTAAGTCTAACGAATGCTTTTCCAATGAGTGATACTGATGGAGTAAAACAAACAGGAACAGGCTTTTTTGAATTCCAAGTAAGATCGGAAGCAAAAGGGGCTTCTATCTATTATGAAATCTATTTAACAAAGGATAATAATTCTACTTTACCAGAATATGCAGTAAAGACGTATTTAACAGAAGTAAGTGATACTGGAACTGAAACAGGAGTATCCAATCTATTTACAAGTGAGGCAATCAATCTATATAGTGAGTTAGGAGAAAGTAAAGTTCCATCACTATTAAAACAAGAAGTAATTGGAAAGACGTTATATCAAGGAAGTGTAAGTGAAGAAGAAATTACAAAGACATTCCGGTATAGAATGTGGATTGATAATGATGCAAATCAAGTAAGAGGAGGAGAGTGGATTCATAATTATAAAACTTTCTCTGTAAAAGTAAATGTATATGCGCAAAACAATAGTATACTTGGACCAACAGATCCAGCAGAAATCTGTAATGATAGTAATGTCAATGAACCAAAGTTGATAGATGGAATGATACCGGTATATTATGACTATGAAGAAGGAAACTGGAAGAAAGCGAATGCTAACACAGCCAATTGGTACAATTACTGTAATCAAGAATGGGCAAATGCAGTAACTATTGGATTAGATGAAGATGGAGGGACCACTCAAAGAGAAGAATATCAAAAAGCGGCACCAGATACTCCAATTGATATAGATGATATCAATACGATGTGGGTCTGGATACCAAGATATGAATACAATTATGTAAGTATAAAGAATGCTGGAGGAGAGAAAAGCGAATGCTTACTAGGTGTAGCACCATACGAATGCTATCTAAATCCAGGAGAAATAGAAATCAACTTTATAAATGGAACAAGTAAGCAAGAAAGTGATCCAACTAATTATAAAATGCATCCAGCTTTTACTTTTGGAGAAGATGAATTAACAGGGTTTTGGTATGGAAAGTTTGAAACAAGTACAAGCACTGCTTGTAGTAGTGTATCTGATTGTAATGTAACTACATTAAAACCAAAAATAATACCAAGTGCACCATCGTGGAGATATATACAGGTTGCTAATGCATTTACAATATCTCGAATGATGGAAAAGGAATATGCAGCCACATATGGATTTGATGGTGACGAAATAGACACCCATATGAGTAAGAATAGTGAGTGGGCTTCAGTCGCTTATTTGTCTCAAAGTCAGTATGGAAAATATGGAAATGATGGGGAAGAAGTATATATCAATAATTGTTCAAGGTATATAACAGGAATAGCAGGAGACACAGCAGATGCAAAATCAAGTGCTGATACCTGTAACACAAATACTTATGAAACAGTAGCAGGACAAAAAGCATCCACCACAGGAAATATTACCGGAGTATATGATATGAGTGGTGGAGATGATGAATATGTTATGGGTGCTCTAACCGACGGAAATGATAAGCCAAGAAGTGGTTATGATGCATTAAGTAATTCAGGATTTAATGGAGTATTAGATAATGGTGGATCAGTAACTGGTCAAAGAGAGTTACCAGAAGAAAAATATTACGATTTATATGCAAATACTGCTTCAGCATCCGCATGCAATGATCAAGTATGTTATGGACATGCTTTATCGGAGACCCCAGGATGGTACGGTGGTGTTTATACTTTTGTAAACTCTACGTCCCCATGGTTCAGACGCGGCGGCCACTGCGAGAGTGGTGCGAATGCAAGTGTCTTTGCTTCGTACAACGCCTATGGGCGTGTGAGCAACTACCTCTCGTTCCGTCTTGTGCTCGCTCCTATAGGATTGTAAGCGACTAACTTTTTCGCTTTTAATTTAAATGAATATAAAAATCAGTAAGAAAATCTTATTGATTTTTTATTTTGGTAATTTTTAGTAAATAGAAAAGCATTATTTACACAAACAAATGTTTATGATATGATGAATATGGTGATGAAGATGGAACGTATTTATCTTTGTATTGATTTAAAAACTTTCTATGCCTCCGTTGAATGTGTTGAAAGAGGATTAGATCCTTTTAAAACCGATTTAGTTGTAGCTGATATAACGCGTTCTAAAGGGGCCATTTGTTTAGCAGTTTCACCTAAAATGAAAGAACGTGGAATAAGAAATCGTTGTAGGATCTGGGAAATACCTAAAGAAGTGCATCCGATTATTGCAAAACCACGAATGAAAAAATACATGGAGTATGCTACATCTATTTATGGTATTTATTTAAAATATATTGATAAAGAAGATATTCATCCTTATTCTATAGATGAAATGTTTTTAGATGTAACTTCCTATTTAAGACTTTATCATAAAACACCAATAGAAATGGGACAAATGCTCATGGAGGAAATTTATAGAAAAACCGGTATTTCTTCCGCTTGTGGGATTGGAACCAATCTTTATTTAGCGAAAGTAGCCCTTGATATTTTGGCTAAAAAAGAGACTAGTCACATCGCTTATTTAGATGAAAAACGTTATCAAGAACTTTTATGGAATCATGTTCCTTTAACGGACTTTTGGCGGATTAGTACAGGAACGGAAGCGCACCTTCATAAACTCCATATTCGAACCATGTACGATATTACACAAACAGATGAAAAACTTTTGTACAAAGAATTTGGTGTTAATGCATTTTTTCTAATTGATCATGCTTGGGGAAGAGAAGATTGTACGATTGCAGATATTAAAAAATACCATCCGAAAGCCAAGTCTATATCGAATAGTCAGATTTTGTTTCATGATTATTCAACGATCGATGCAAGAGTGGTACTTACGGAAATGGTGGATGATTTAGTTTTACAGTTAATAGAAGAAAATAAAGTGACCCGTGGGATAGGACTTTATATTGGATACTCAAAAGATACCCTTCCTTCCTTAAAGATAAATATAAAATTAAAAGAAGCAACTTCCAGTTACCGAACGATTATTAAAAGAGTACTAGAAGAATATGATTATCATATTCATGAAAATGCTTTGGTACGAAGAATGGGTGTTACTTTCTTTGATGTGGAGTCTAAAACATATGAACAGTTAAATCTTTTTTCTACGTTAGAAGAAGAAAAGAAAGATTCTAAGTTAGAAAAAGTAATGGTTTCACTAAAACATCGTTTTGGAAAAAATGCTATTTTGCGTGCTACTAGTTATCAAAAATGTGCTATGCAAAAAGAAAGAAATAAATTAATAGGGGGACATAATGCAGAGTAGAATTGATAGAGCTTCACAATTTTTACCTTTTGATGCCTTAAAGGGTTTCCATGAGATGCTTGAGCTTCAGGAAAAAAGAAGTCTTTTAGAACAAGAGAAAACTAGTCAAAACGTAGAAAGTATTTTACTTTCATTAAAGAAAGATGATAAAGTAAAAGTATCCTATTATTATGATTTAGAATATTTAGAAACAATTGGTCTAGTAAAAGAAATCGACTATAAAAGAAAGAAACTTTGGGTTTCCAAAAGTGAAATTGATTTTCAAGATATAGCATCGATTGAAAGAAAAAATAATATTTAATAAAAAAAGGAAGAGGATAAAGTGATTTTGAATGTGAGTGGAAGATGCGATATTGTGGCTTTTTATAGTGAATGGTTTATGAATCGTTATCGTGAAGGATATGTAGATGTACGAAATCCGTTTAATCCGAAATTAGTGAGTCGTATTCATTTTGAAAATGTCGATGCGATACTATTTTGTACTAAGAATCCAAAACCTATATTAAAATACCTTGAAGAAATAAAGAAACCCATTCTTTTTCATGTCACCTTAACTCCTTATAAAAAAGAAATTGAACCTAATGTTCCCTCTAAAAAAGAAGTGATCGAAGATATTAAAACACTTTCTAGAAAAATAGGTATTGATAACATAGTTGTGCGTTACGATCCTATTTTTTTAAGTGATGATTATGCTGTTTCCTATCATCAAAAAGCATTTGAGAAAATGTGTTCGCTTTTAGAGGGATATGTCAAAACGATCGTGGTTTCCTTTATAGATATCTATAAAAATGTATTACATAATCAACGTATTTTAAAATTTCGAGACTTTACCGAAGAAGATTATAAAGCGATAGGAACTTCCTTTAGTGCCAGTGCTAAAAGACATGGAATGACGGTACAGACCTGCTATGAAAAACGTAATTTAGTAGAATATGGTTTTATAGCCAGTGCTTGTATTTCTCCTATCAAGGCTTTTGAATTGACGGGGAAAACTTATAAACCGTGGACGGCTCGTAAAGAAGGAAAATGTGGATGTGTTGAAATGGTCGATATTGGTGTCTACAATAGTTGTAAACATTTTTGTAAATATTGTTATGCAAACTACGATGAGAGGCAAGTTGATAAAAACGTTAAAAAACATGATCCTAATTCTTCTTTACTAATAGGAACCTATCAGGCGGATGAAGTGGTGAAAGAACGAATAAAGTAAGGGTGATTTTATGATGAATCAAAAAATAAATATTTTATTAAAAATCATTGGTTTAATTCCTGTGATTTTGATTTTACTTTGGGCCTTACTTAAAAATAAATTGCTTTTTCAAGTGTTTATTCTATTATTTTTAGGTTGTACAGTAGTGAGAATGGGTGAACTTCTTTGCCTTTTATTTGAAAAAGAAAAAGGAGCTTATCTATTCCATCGTATTTTTGAGTTTATCTTTCTTTCCTTTTGGTTTTTCTTTTTAATCGTGGTAGACTACATCAGTATTCAAAATAAAGAAATAACACTTATTTTATTTTCTCTTATCTTTTGGGTAGCAGGCATCCTTTTAGCTCGTAAACTTTTGTCTAAAAAATAAGCAATTTTAAATTTATAACAAGGAAAGTAGAGATATTTTGATACAATAGAAAAGAAGGAAGGGATTATGTTGAAAAAAGAGTATCAAACTTATTTAAAAGAAAAGCCAAAATTTGATAAAGCGACTTTTATAGGAATTATTTTGTTATTGGTTGTTTTTAGTGGTATTTTTGGATTCTTATACGAGTATATTTTTTATTTTTTTAATGGAGGTATGAAAGCCTTTTATTGGCGTGGTGGAAACTTCTTACCATGGATTAATATTTATGCGTATGGGGCTTTAGGTATTTATTTCTTAACTTTTCGCTATCGGGATAAACCGTGGAAAGTATTCTTACTTAGCATGTTAATTTGCGGGGTATTAGAGTTTTTATCAGGATACGTTATGTATACGTTCTTCGATGGTTGGCGTTGCTGGGACTATAACACTGAGATTTTAAATTTTGGAAACATTGGAGGATTTGTTTGTCTAAGAAGCGTTACTTTCTTTGGATTATCGGGCCTTTTATTAATTTACGGTATGCTTCCATTTCTTTTCTTCTTAGCAAAGAAGTTATCTAAGAAAGTCTTTTTAACACTTGCTATTATCTTGTTTGCTATTATTATGATCGATGATTTGTATAATTTGATTATCGTTCCGCTTTTCCATACAAAAGGAGCGCTAGAGATTTATCGAAATTTAGGAATGCCTTTGATGAAATATTGATAGTTAACCATTAGTTAACAAGCTATAAACAAAAAAACAATGTCAAATAAAGTCTAAAGAGGGGGATTTGCTTGCAATCTTCCTCTTTCTTTTTTAAAATCCCGAATTTATCAGTTTTATAAAGACAAAATCTCCCAAACCCTTTGTTTATAAGGATTTGAGAGATTTTTT
>CANQIE010000028.1 GCA_947623935.1 uncultured Bacilli bacterium
AAAAAAACTAGAACGTACTTCTAGTTAATGTATATTACTACTCGAAGAATTTTCCGAGTTTCCTATCAATCTGGAGCGGATGAGGAGAATCGAACTCCCGTAGTTAGCTTGGAAGGCTAAGGTTCTACCATTAAACTACATCCGCACATATACAAGTTACATTATTAATTATAATGGAAAATAAAATTAATTGTCAATACTTTTTTTGCTCTTTCTATTATTATGTGGCAAAAGAGTAAGTTTATGCCAAAAGAAAAAGGAATAACTCCTTTTACTTCGAAAATAATAAACTTCTAAGTGCTTTAAGATATAACTTCTTGGTTTCATCATCCAATTTGCTCATTTTTTTCACTACTTCTAATACCTTTTTCCACTCGAAGGATTTAATCCCATCGAACGTTTTGACTTCGCTTTTTTCTAATATTTCAAAGAAGGTGTAGACCATCTTTCTTCTTTCCTCATCATTGTAATGATCGAGCCATCCAGCAATATGTTGATCCCATTTTTGACTAGTCTTAGATAATTTTCCTTCGACTAAATCTGATTCCAAACACTTCCAATAATTGGTATCGTGTTGTCTAATGCCTCTTGCGGATGTTTGTATAACTTTATAAATAGGAGGGGTATTAAGAAGCATTCCAATAATACTTTCTTCCGGAACATACATCTTTAATTTAGGAACCATTTCTTTATATTCATTGGATGTAAATTCATTTCCTCTAAAGCCAGGACCATCGAGGTTATAGATGACTTTTACTTTTCTTTTAACCGATTTCTTAGCATACATATAGGCAACCATGGCAAGGTTTCCACCTTTAGAGTGGCCTCCTACATAGACTTTTTTATGCCACCACCGAACAACTTTGTTTAAATAGTTAATCGCATCTTTTTGGGAATCGATGGGGAATTCATAGGAAAGAGCAAAATCTTCTTTCCAGCCACTCACACTATTGTCGGTCCCTTCAAATGAAACATAAATGGTTCTGGGATCTAATTCGATACAAAGGGCTCCAAATTGTTTGTTGATATCGATACTGCTTTGGTAATAGGTAAATTGACATTTTTGGTATCTAGTACTTGTTTTTAAAAGCTTTAAGTTAGCAAGACACCCACGAATAAATAAAGCATTATTTTTAAGGCCATCTCGCTCGATTGCTTCTAATAATAAAGAAATAGCTTCTAACATAGGAATTTTTCTACGATTAGAAGGAACGATATTATCCCAATCAAAATAGGATAATTGCGTAAAAAACACACTGTCCATTTCGTTAAAAGGACATTCACCAAAAGAGATGTTTGCATATTTTTTTAAGTAATCTTGAATATTTGCCATAAAGACCTCCTTTTTAATTTTATTATAGCACGAAACGGCATTTGTTGTTGTCAAATAATAGGATATCCGAATATTTTATAACGAAAGGAGAAGAATATGGAATATTTTACTTTTCCGATGGAAACGTTAAATGTAACGCAAGGATATACAGGAACATACTCACATTTAGAACATACGACAGGAACACCTAAAGATTATCCTATCGATATAGCAGGAATTGACAGTAATCGTTCAGCAGTTTTTGCACGTGTTCCTTTAAAAGTGATTGCTAAAAGAGGCGCGGGGAATGGAAGTGTTACCAACACCATTTGGCTAGAATCTGTAAACAAAGTCATTACTCCTAAATTTACCGATTATGTCTTTATGACTTTAACACACTGGAACGATTCCGATGAGATGATTGGTAAGTGGGGAGTAGGTACAACTATTCCAGAAGGAAGCATTATCTGTTATGAAGGAACCGATGGAGCTTCATCCAATCATATTCACCTAGTTTGTGGAAGAGGTCATGCCTCCACTTGGGTAGAAAACTCAAAAGGAAAGTGGGTCATTAAAGGAGATAGTTATCCTCCTGAAGAAGTGATGTATATCGATCCTAGTTTTACCACCACCATTAAAAATAAGGGAGGACTTGTTTGGAAAGATGTTCCAAAGTATATCGGTTCTCCTGTAAAAAAAGATGCTACGGTAGATCAATTAGAAGTATTAGTAAGCAATTTGAATGTACGAAAGGAACCTACCAAAAAAGCGGAAAGTCTAGGCTATATCAATTTAGGTATCTATAACTATACTGAAATCATTGATAACGAGGGCTTTCGTTGGTATAAGATACCTTATGGTTATATTGCTGACGATGGTACTTATCTAATGCTCTATCCAAAGGAAGAAAAACCAACTATTAATAACACTACACTTGAAGAAGAAAATAAGAAGTTAAAAGAAGAACTAAAACAAAAAGAAGAAGAGATCGAAAAATTAAAAGAAGATACGCTAAAAGAGTATAAAACGTTTACACCTATGGAAGATGGCTATTACTACTTTGCATTAACAACCAACGAAACGCTTTATTATCAAATTAAAGAAAACTAAAAACACGGGGGTTCCTCGTGTTTTAATTTAAAAGATAGATACCAATCGTTAAATAAGTAGCAAAAAGAATCCAGATAAGATAGGGAATGTTTAAATAAAAAGATATTTTTTCTTTACGATAGAATAGGTAGAGCATATAGATAACTACAACGTCTAAGAAAATAATCCAAATGATGGCAAAGAATCGCATTTTAAATAAGAAGAAAATAATCGACCACAAGGCATTGATAAAGAGTTGACTATAATAGACAAAAGATTCAATGAAGGTATCTTCTGGATGTCTTTTCTTAAAAAGATAATAGGATATTCCCATCAAAAGATAGATGATACTCCAAGCAATAGGAAATAAAATGCTAGGTGGAGATAAAGGCGGCCTATTTAAAGTATTGTAATCGATACTATTCATAATGAGTAAACTGACGATGCCTCCTACCAATAAAGGAAAAAATAAATAAAATGCACTTTTTAATTTGCTGTTCATACATAACTCCTTTCTTAGTTCATTGTATGTAAAAAGAAAAGAAACATGTTCTCATCTTTAGAATGTGATAATTCTTGCAATTTATACCTCTCATCATTATAATAAAACATAGAAAGGAAGAAGTTTTATGAATCAAGAAGCTTTAGAGAAGTATAAAGAACAAATCGAAGAAGAAATAGAAAAAAATAGGGAACAATTAAGAAAAGTAAATCAAAAAATCGACAAAATAGGACCTCTTTTATATTGGAGCCAAGTTGGAACAAGAGCTCTTTTTGCTTTGGCTTTACTTTTCTTAGGAGATTGTGCCTTAGCTTATGTAGTACATACTTTGGCTATCACCAATATAGGAGTGATAGGTACCATTCTTTTAACGGTAGCACCATTAGGTATTTCTTATCTAATAGCAACAGGACTAGAAAAAACGTTTCATAGCCGTAAAATGAAAGGTCAAGAAGCAAAGACGGATGTAGAAAGACATCAAGACATGGCTATGATGGAAGTAGAGAAAAATCAATTAATTAATCGTAATAAAATTTTAGAAAGCGAACAAGCACAAATCGATAAAGAAACGCATTTATTATCTAAATTAGAAGAAAATTATACGATCATACCCAAGGAACGAAAGAATCCTTCTTTCGTTGACTCTTCTCAAAAAATCAAAACCAAGTATAAAAAGCTGGATGATCTTACAAGACAATCTACATTAGCTGAATACTTTCGTGGGGGTCTTTCTACTAATATACAAAATGCAGTTGTAATAGGAGTAACGACTCTTATTATGACCATGATGTCGCTCTATCTTATATGTATTCCTGCGGGAAGTATTGCGTTTGCTCCTGTGACTTTTCTTTTATCGTCTTTAGCTTGTGGCGTAATAGGAGGAACGACAGGTTTTAAAGCATGCAATAACAAATTAAAAGCTTATCATCAATTGGAAGAAACGTATGGAAAAGAATACATGGGAAAAACAAGGAAACAAGCTGAATACCAGGAAGAAATCTTCAAAGTACAACACCAAATCACCTCTTTACGTATGGAGCAACGTCATCAAATAATCACAGGAGAGATTTCGGTGACAGAAGAACCTGTCCCTGATGTAGCTCAAGATACGATGAAGGATTTTTATACTACTGACAGAATGCAAACAGTAGATGAGCAAGTAGAAAAAGAGAATTCCACTCGTGGCAAAACCTTAGTTAAAAATAAACAAAATTAAAACGAGCAATGAACTCGTTTTTTTTATGAAAAAATAGGAGGATGGTTCTTTACCAAAAAAATTTTTTGAGTATAATAAAAAGAGATTGACCAAATAGAAGAATTTTGGTGAAAAATAATAGGAGGTTATCATGGACGAATTTATCGATTTACATATGCATAGTACTTTTTCGGATGGTGATAAAACCCCTCGTGAGTTAGTACAAATGGCAAGAGAAAAAGGAATTACAACCATGTCTTTAACCGATCACGATACGGTGAATGGCTGTAAAAATCTTTTTGCCCAAAACATTCAAACTTTGGAGGGCGTGCGTTTTATTCCAGGTATTGAACTTACAGCCAAAGTATCTAAAGGAAGAATGCATATTTTAGGTTATGCCATTAATGTCTATGATCAAGCCTTAAATGAAAGACTTCAAAAAGAAGACCAAGAAAATAGGGAAAAACTACTTACCTTGATTCATTTAGTTGAAAAAGATTATCATCTTACTTTTCCACAAGAAGAAGTAGATACCTTATTAAAACAAGGACATAATTTAGGTAGACCCGATCTTGCCAAACTTTGTATTAAATTAGGCTATGCGAATACCGTTTCAGAAGCATTCGAGAAATATTTAATTGCTCCTTACGAAAAAATAAGAGGTGTGTATAAAGGAATTCTTCCAGAAGAAGGTATTGCTTTAATCCTTGGAAGTGGAGGAGTTCCAGTGCTTGCTCATCCTTATACCTTAGAACTATCTGATAATGAATTAACCTCGTTATTAATAGATTTAAAAGAAAAAGGTTTAATGGGCGTTGAAGTTTATCACTCGAGCCATTCTTTTGAAGAAAGAAGAAGATACTTGGAAATTGCTCGCAACCTAAATCTCTATGTAAGTGGAGGAAGCGACTACCATGGACCGGTTACAAAACCCTATATCGAAATGGGAAGTGGTAAGAACAATAATCTAAAAATTAAACACTTGTCTTTACTAGATCATCTATCCAGGTGATCTTTCTTAAATTACATAGATGTATCTTAAAAGGAATTTCCGTAAGAGGTGATGAAGATGTCTAAAATAAGCAATGTATTACAAATGATTGAGTACTTAAATACAGGACGAAAATATAGTATTAGGGAACTTGCTACTTTACTAGAGGTATCTCCTAGAATGATTCGCTGTTATAAAGACGAAATTGAAAAAGCGGGCATTTATATTGATACTATAAAAGGACCTTATGGTGGCTATATTTTAAATCAAGAAGTCAAAATGCCCAAACGGAATACGCCTTCCATTAAAATAGAAGTAAAGGATAAAAAGATTTTAAATACGCTTGAAAAGGCTTTAAAAGAGAAAAGAAAAGTTTTTATTCAATATGAATCTAGAAAAGACCATACACTTTCTAAACGCATCATTCATCCTTTTGAACTTTTAGCCTTTGGTTCTGAATGGGGTGTCGCGGCCTATTGTGAATTGAAAAAAGAAATGCGTCATTTTTATATCAATGATATTAAAGAAATAAAATTATTAGAACAATTTTAAGAAGTGACGTAAATACTGCCTCTTTATTTGATATGATGGGTCTAGGAGGTTTTTAAAAATGAAACATTATAACATGGATATCACCGAAGTAAATTTTAATAAGTTATATGATCGTCTTTGCTTACTGGATTTAGAAGAAAAATATAAAGAATTTAAAAAACTCTTTGTAAATCTTGAAAAGGGATCTACCTTAATTATGGCAACAGGAGGATCGAAGGGAGCCGCTCATTTTCTATCACTCGTGTTGGATGCTAAAAAGCAAATATCAGAAGTCATTGAACCAAGAGACTTTTTCTATAAGAAAAATATCGATTCCTATCAAAATTTAGTAGTTATTTCAGCAAGTGGTACAACAAATGGGGTAGAGGAATCACTAACTCATTTTAAGGGAAATCGCTTTTTGATTACCGAAAATCCTTTAGCAAACAAGGATACATATCTTTCTTTTATTTGGTCCAATAGCTCTTATCTTGAGCAAAAAGAAAATAGTTTTATCTCTTTGGTTCCAACCCTTGCTCCTATGTTTCTTTTTCTAAAGTGGGCTGAACAAGAGAAAAGTGAAAATCTTTCTCAAAAAATGAACATGCTTAATCAAGCGAAAGAGGAAATCGCATCTTTTCCTTTTTCCTTTGATAAGACGGAACTACTTCAAGTGATGACAGGATACGATACCAAAGCATCTAGTGCTATATTAGAGTCCAATTTAACAGAATCGTTAGGACTTCCCGTAATTTTACACGATAAAGGAGATTTTTGTCATGGAAGAAGCAATCTTTTATATCGTCATGAACAAAGTCCTTTGCTCTATCTCATGCATGAATCTTCTTCTTTGGATGTCCTTTTATTGGACGTTTTAAAGAAAGAATATCCAAACATTTTTGTGCTCGATACGAGTTTAAAAAAAGAATCTAGTATGCTTGAAAGAGAATTCTATCTATCGCTTAAAATGTATTATCTATCCAAGAAGATTGCAGAAGATAAAAAAATGGATCTTACCTGTCCTGATTATAATCCTAATATAGTAAAGAAAGTGTATCGTTATAGAGGTGAAATGTAGTATGGAAAATTTAACGTATGTAACTGGAAATTACGGAAAGTATATTTCGGTAAAAGAACAGTTTGAGAAAGAACATATTCCGCTTTCCTTTTTTAAACACGATGCCAAGGAACCTGAGGTGAATGATATTACTCTAATTGCTA
This sequence comes from uncultured Bacilli bacterium, assembly GCA_947623935.1. GTDB lineage: Bacteria > Bacillota_I > Bacilli_A > RF39 > UBA660 > Faecenecus. The sequence continues at coordinate 6,842 of CANQIE010000028.1, forward strand.
AGGCTAAAGTGATGGAAGCTTATCAGTTATTAAAACATCCTTGTTTTGCCATTGATTCTGGATTTTATATTGATCACTATCCAGGGAATCCTTCTTATCCAGGTGCTTTTGTTAAGCGAAGTGGAGTTAGTTCGCATATCGAAGAATTGCTTGATGCTATGAGGAAAGTAGAGGATCGAAATTGTCACTTTGTCGATTGTCTTGCTTTTTACGATGGAGTCCATTTTGCTTATTTTTATAGTGTGAGTCCTGGAACTTTATCGTATGAAAAAAGAGGAACTCATCTAGAAAAAGCAAAATCGCTTCTTTGGCAGGTCTTTATTCCTAAAGAAAGTTCTAAAACATTAGCAGAAATGAATGACGATGAGTTAAACCTTCATAGAAAAAGAGGAAACTCTGCTACCAAACAATTTATAGCTTGGTATAAAGAAAATTATGAAATCACAGAAAAAGGACCAAGTTATCAAAAAACACTTTAATTCTTTTTATGTTATAATAGAGAAGGTGAAGTAAAATGAGTAAGCAAAATGATTTATCTTTACGTTACCTTTCTTTAAGAAAGCATATCTTTTACGATGCACTAAAAGAAAAAAGCACCTTTTTATTAAGTGAAAAAGAATTAAGAAAAATAGTTTCTAAAGGAAAGATACTCTATCTTTACCAGAGTGCGAACAAGTTAGATAAAAAAGAGGTATTCGCTTTATCCATAGAGGAGAAATTTCCTAAATTAAATGGAAAATATTATTTATTGTTAGATGCAAGCCTTTTTGATTTGCAAAATCATCCTTTACTAAAAAAAGCCGATGCTATAGTGGATGCCTATGAAAAAGAAATTCCCATTAAAAATTCTTTTGCTTTTACTGATATCTATACCAAAGAAGTAAATAAACAGTATGAGAAAGTATTTAAAAAGATTTTTTCTTTAAAAGATCATCTTTATGAAGAAGTGGGAATAACTTCTAATCCTCATGAAGAAGTGGTGCTTTTTCCTTTAATCGATTCTATTTTTAAAGCCTTCTTTATGTTTTCTAAAGAAGAAAGAATAAATTTTATTTACGATGCTACCTGTAAAAAGTTAGATCTTGAATTTAGTCGTTATAACCTATGTGGTTTTAAAGATAATTATTGCTTTTCTAAAGAATTTCTAAAAAAGAAAGGACGAAATCTTCCGCTTATCTATGGTTGTTGTTTTACGAAAGGAAGAATTTGTCCCTATTTCAACCAAGGTTGTACCATCCAGTGTCTTTCTTGTAAACTCTTTACTTGTAGGTATTTACAAAAACAAGGAATTAAATATCATGCAAAAGATTTCTTACTTTTGAAACTTTTCTTATCGCACTCCAAATTAATTTATTTAGATAATGCGATTTATACACCAAAGGAAGAAATATTAAAAAAGTTACTGGATTAAGGGCACTTATGAAAGTGCTTTTTCTTGTCAAATGAGTTTTTTTATGCTATAATAGGGAACGTTTTAGAAAAGGGGTATAGCGATGGATAAAATCGAAGATTTAAAGTTATGGGAACTTTATTATTTCTTAGAAGAAAAAAGGATTTATAAAGACGAAGTAGTCTCGGATAGTTACGATGAAGAAGATATCTATCAAGAATTAAATCGTCGTTATTATGAAGAGACCAAAGAAGATTTATCAAAAGATTATGAAAAAAGAGTTAAATTATATCGATGGACTCAAGAGAAAGCACGTTATCCTCTTTTAAACACGTTAATTAGTAGTTCTTTAGCACAAATTTATTTAGAAGATGAAAAATATCGCCCGACCGATTATTTTTTAATTACCAATGTGGAACCTATTTTTAAATTTATTGGGAGTGAGTTATCTAGATTTTTTACTGCTAACGAGTATCCCAAAATAATTCTTCCAAAGATGAATAGAGAAAAAATACATGCTTTGGTATTTGAATTTTTAAAAGAAATAGATCCCACTTTAACTTTTGTAAATCGTTATAGAGAAGCATTAAATAACGGTAGATTAATGGATTATCATGCTTTACCCAAAGAAGTGAAAGAGCAACTTAAGGATAATGAAGATAGTAACGGCAATGTTAATTTGACAGCTTATACGAATCATGGCGCCCATATGGTTGTTTCTTATACCAATACGATTGAAGACTTTGAAACAATCGTGCACGAATTGTTCCACTATTTCTATGCAGAGCAACATGAGCAATTTCCTCCTTATACGTTAAATGAATTTTATCCGATTTTCTATGAAATGTTATCATCATCTTTCTTAGTTCATAAAGGATATCCTATCGAAGTAATTCAAACACTAAAAAATCAAAGAACAGCTAATACCTTTGCCTTAATTAAATATTTTTCACCTTTATTTCGTTATATCAAATTCTTTTTTGAATTGTCTGGAAACATTACAGAAAAAGCGGATATTTATTCATTAAATGAAGGGTATAAAGAAACGGTTTCGAACCTAACATTAGACATGCAAAGACAAATGCATTCACATCTTCCAAGCTTTTTTGATGCTAAAACATTTGCTCATGAAAATTGTGATAATGCCATTGAAAGTTTAATTACGAATCATAAAGAGTGGATTAAATTATATTCCTATATCATAGGAGATTATTTATCCTTTTTAGGAAATAATAGAGCACAAAAAGATTTTTCCATCGTAGAAAAGATTAATCAATGTTTACTTGAAGGACCTAGTCTTGATCCTTATAAAGTTTTTAAAATCGTAGGTTGTCCTACCGAAGAATATGATATTTTACCAATTAGTGATGAAATAAAAAAAGTTATACAGAAACAAAAAAGAGCAGGTCTTTCTTAAGTTATTGCTCTTTTATTTTGAGTTCACATGTAATCGAAGGATCGATAAGGTCTTTAAATTTTTCACCATCTTGGAAAGATCCTACAATGCTACCATAGTGGGTAGGAACGACTAGTTTAGGGTGAATTATATTGATTAAAGTACTAGCCTCTACATAATCCATAGTATAAAATCCTCCGATAGGAACAAAGGCAACACTACAAGAGATATTTTTAGCTTCTTCTGTCAAATCCGTATCGCCTGCTACATAAATCGTTTCTTCTTGATCCTTTAAGAGGTATCCGACATAGTTTTTTTCTTTGGGATGAAAAGGCTTATTTAAGTTATAACTAGGAATAGTATCAAAAGAATAAGCATCTATTTGATAGGTTTTCATGGGCTCAACAGGAAATAAATTTTCTTTGGTAAACACTTTTTCTAATCCTTGCAAAGAGATACTCTTAGGGTAGATGAGTTTGGTTTTCTCCTTTTTAATATTTAAAATAGAGGAAGTATCCAAGTGATCATAATGATCATGCGTAATAAAAATATAGTCAGCGTCATGCTTTTCTTCTTTTATTTGAAATGGATCAAAATAGAAGATTTTTTCTAGATTAAGTCGAATACTACTTTGCGTATTAATACTAATTTTATCTTTCATTTAACGTATTCCTTTCAATATAAGTTCTTTTTTATTATAACATGCCTCTTTTCTAAATAAACAAAAACTTTATAAAAGGAATAAAGTGATGAATACTTAAATCCATAGATTTTAATTGTAAACACTTTCGGTTAAGTCTTCAACTGCTGTTAAGATGTAAGAAATTTTATACCAGGTCGCATAATCTACTTGGCCGGTCTGAGATAATGAAAAAACTTTTTGAAAGGTGCGAACAGCATCTTTGGTGGCACTATCAAAATAACCGGAGGGGTTAGAAATTTTAGGAATGCCCGGATAACTTCCTCTTATATAGTTAAGGGAATTTTGAAGAACGTATACATCCACACTGCAATCGCCTTCTTTTAAGGTTTCCGTAAATGAGTAGGGGTAGCTTCCAGAAGTTTCTGCTTCGTAAATATTGGCATTATTTCCATAGTAGTAACGAAGAATCTCTAATGCACTATAGCCTTTATCACCTAATTCTTTAGAACCCCATTGACTTAAGAATCCTTTTTCGGAAGTATCACTTTTGTAATGGGCAAGAAGGGGCTCCATTCGGTAACCAATCCGAATATATTGATTAAAGATTTCATCAACGACCTTGGAAATCGGTTCAAAGATGGTTCCGTTGCGTGTATATTTTTGATCGTAACTAGTCGTGGATGTAATGGTAAAATCATATCCTCTACTACGATACCATTCGGTGTAGATCCGGTTTAGAGTAAAAGAGATTATAGCAAGGACATTTGCTTCTATAGTTTCTTCAGGCCAAGTGGTATAGATTTCACTACTGGCTACATTTTTGATATAGTCGGTAAAAGAGACGGTGTAGTTAGGAGCATTTGTATTACTAGGAACCCCATCGTGTACTACAAGAGTAGGAGGAACCACAACACTTCTTAAAAGGATGGGAGCAATATCTGAAGGAGCTTCTCCTTCTAAATTGTTAGGAGGATAATCTCCCCATAATGTGTTAGGCGTAATTAAACTTTCTTCTTCACCTTCATTATCATCAATTGAAGATAAATAAACATTTTGTAGAGAAGTTACTCCATCAAATATTTGCACCCCTTCAATTAAAGTAGAAGTAAGACCTAAGGCACTCACTCTTAAATCATAGGTCTCATAGGGGCGCACCTCATGTTGTTCTTCTTCCGAATAACTTTTATCAATAGTAGGGAGAGTAATCGTATTGGTTTGCCCATTTTCATCGGTTACAAGTGAAAAAAGAACATTTTCTCCTTTTAATACTTCCACTTTGGCGTTTTTAACCGGATTGGCTACACTTCCACTATAGACATTTACTTTTAGAAAACCACTTGCCATAATAGTAGTCACCTCAGTTTAGTATATTCATAGATAAAAGTATAAATACATATCCTTTAGTGGGTGAGTTTATGTATCAAGAATTACAATATGGCATGACGGGGGACGAGGTTAAGATTCTGGAAGAAAAATTAAAACGACTAGGCTATTACAATGCGGTTATAACGGGAAGTTTTGGAAGAAGTGTTGAAGAAGGCGTTAAGGCTTTTCAAAAACAAGTAGGACTAGATCCTACCGGAGTGGTAACTAGAGAAACGTGGGATGCCCTTAATCAATATACTGAACCACAAATAGCTCCTATTAGTCTTCTTCCTACTTTAAGTCTGGGCTCTACCGGAAATTATGTTTCGGATCTCAAAACCAAATTAAAGGCTCTTTTATACTATACAGGCTCCATTGATGACACTTTTGATTTAGAAACACAAAATGCTGTTAAACGTTTTCAATACAATAATGATATCACGGCAAGTGGAGTCGTGAATGATACCACTTGGAATGTTCTTAATTCGCTTTACGGAAACTTAAATCCTTGTGCTCTTCCAGAAGATGTTCCATCCACTCCTCCAAGTGACAATGAGCTTACTTATACGGTGCAAAGTGGTGATACATTATATCAAATAGCACGACGCTTTAATACCACCGTAGAAGATCTTAAAAGTCTCAATAATTTAACGAGTGATACGCTCCAGATTGGTCAAGTTTTAAAAATATCAACGGCTGAAAATGAAGGTTATATTTCATACACCGTACAAAGTGGAGATACCTTGTATGCGATTGCAAGACGTTATAACACCACGGTGGATGAAATAAAACGCCTCAACAATTTAACTAGTAATACGCTCCAGATTGGTCAAGTCTTAACGCTTCCTACCAAGAGCCTTGAAAATACATTTGATTATGTCGTTCAAAGTGGAGACACCTTGTACGCAATTGCAAGACGTTACAATACGACAGTAGATGCGATCAAACAATTAAACAATTTAACTTCCAATACTTTAATGATAGGTCAAGTTTTAAAGATTCCAACTAGTAATCCTGTGGATTATATCACTTATACGGTGCAAAGAGGAGATACGTTGTATGCTATTGCACAACGGTTTAATACAACGGTCGATGCCATTCGAAGTCTCAACAATCTAACTAGTAATGTGTTAACGATAGGTCAAGAATTAAGAATTCCAGTATAAAACTTTTTAAAGGAAAACTACCTTGTTATTGACACTCTTTCCTTTTCTTTTCTATAATAGAAATAGAAAGGAGTATTTATGGCAGTTGTAAATTCAAAAGTAGGGCGTCTTGGTTTATTCTTAGCAAACCCAATGGTTGCTAAAATCGATAAGGTAAAGGAGTCGGGAGAACCTTCTTCCACCGCAAAAGGAATTACAAAAAAGACAATTTTTTTCCTTCTTTTAACGGTAGTAGGAGTACTCATCTATTTACTAGCACATCCATATATGTCAACAGCATACACGGAGATGGTAGAGGGTTATGAAGTCAATTTAATCGAAGCAGGAATTGCTTTTGGTAGCCTGATTCTAGGACTTCTTGGAACTTTTATTTGTTTTAAATTTGTAAGAAGTGCTTTCTTCTTCGGTTCCCTTTATTCATTTGCACAAGGTTACTTTCTAACTTTTCTATTTCATGCTTTAGGGGAGGATTTCTTATTTCCTTGCTTAGTAGCCTTGTCTTTGACATTGCTCTTAGTATTCACCATGTTGATTTTATATCGTCTTAAATGGGTTCGAATCGATAAGAAGTTTTCTTCTTGTATCGCTACTTTGGTCGTCGTAGGAGTTTTACTTACTATTATAGTCGCTATTTTAAATGCAATACCTCAAACGAAAGAATACGTTCAATTTATTGTCGATAACACAGTTGCTATTACGATAAGTGGTATTGTTGGAATTATTTTTGCAACGTTATTGTTGTTAGTTGATTTCTCTGTTATCGACTATAGTCTACAAGAAAAACTTCCAAAGAAATACGAATGGCTTAGTGCTTTTGCCTTATCGTTCTCGGTTATTGAATTGTATTTAAAAATCTTAAACTTTGTTTTACGATTCCTTCAACCATCGAATAATTAATAAGCATAATAAAAAAAGAAAACGGCTATTATGAGTCGTTTTTCATTTATCTTCATTTACACTTTCATACATATAACTATTTAAAAGAGGATTTATTTGATTTCTTGGATAACTAATGATATTTTCTATGGTAGCGTCAATAGAGTCCGCATAACTAACTATATAAGCTTCAGCCATATGCTTTTTCATGGTATCCATATGAGTTGCAATAATATGTAGAGCCTGATATTTTAATTTTTCACTAATATTTTCTTTATTTAGATAGATCTCTACCAATTGCTCTCCCAAATAAACGTGATCTACTAAAAGATAAGAATAATTTAAATTCGACTTTATATCATTATCTTCGTTCCACGGATCGAATATCTTTATTTTTCCAATATCATGTAAAATAGCACCAAATAAAATTAAATCCATATCTACTTCTTGTTCATATGTAGTACCTATTAAATAAGCGTTTCGAGTAACATTTAAGGTATGATCTAACCATCCACCATCAAAACATTGATGCGTTTTAGTATACTTTATATTTTCAATGGCATCATGCCCTGCAGCATGAGTAAATAATTCTTTTTTAAAGTCTGTTAAGATTTCAAGGCATACTTTTCTTAAAGATTTATTTTTTACTTTTTGAGCATAATTAATTATTTCGTTATATTTATTTTCCTTTTCTTCTTCAGTCAAATTTCTAAACATAGTTATATCCTCCTATAATCATTTTAAAAAAATGATTATAATTTGTAAAGTTCATAAGTATTTAAAAAAGAGTAATTTACAAAACTCTATTTTAATCAATGGCTATTAAATAATCTGTAACCTCATCGTGAAAGTGTATTAGTTCAGGAAGGTCTCTTAACTGGTAATAGGCTAGGAATAAGATTTCTTTATAAAATTCGTTTCTAACTTCTTTAATTTTTTCTACCTCTTGTGAAGAAATTCTAATTCTTAACCATTTTGAAGCAGGTATTTTAATTTTTTCAAAATGAGGAATTTCTTCTTCAAAAAGACAATAATATTTATCGATATCTTCCTTCTTTTCATTATAGGAAATCATGCCATAAGGAATCGTACCATATTGTTTTTCGATTTGTTTAGAAAAAGTAGGGGAAAACATAAAAATATTTTTTTCCATGGCCTCTATACAAATACCATAAAAGGTAAGTTCTTTCATATCAACTATTTCATAATGCAGTTTAATGGAAACTTTTTCCTCCTCATTAAATCGTAATCTAGGATAGATATTAATTCTAGTATCCGGAGTTACTTTCTTGGGTTTAATGCCATGAAATTTTTCAAATTCTTTGATAAAGGTTGATTCATTTTTATATTGATATTTAAGTGCCACTTCTTTGACTGTCACCTGTTCATTATATAAGTCAAGTGCTGCATCTGATAATCTTCTTCTACGAATGTATTCTTTAAGAGGAATATCTGTTAATACATAAAAGGTTCTAATCAAAGTATAGGTATTGACTCCTAAAAAGCGAGCAAGCCTTTCATACGATATATTTTCTTCTAGATGTTCATCAATATACTTCGTTATCTTATTTAAACATTCATAGATATTCACTGCTACCACCTTATTTTTATTTTACCAAATTTTGGAAAAAAAGTCTTTACTAAAGTGAATAACTTATCATAAAAAATTTATTAGGATGTTTCAATTTTTTTAATTAAAAACAATAGTCGTTGGATTATACCCAAATAACTAAAATTTTTTTAAATTTAATCGTTTTAGTGCTATTTATAAAACAAAAATTTAATATTTTAATTAGAAACATTTGATGTGAGTGTCTGCCTCCTATCTTAAAAAAGAAAGGGGGATTGATAAAAATGAAAAAAAGAATTTTTGTTATAAAAATTCTTCGCTACATTGCTATCATTTTATTTCTCCTATCTGTACTGATAGCGGTTATAAAAAGTGACACTCTTTCAGCATTGATCGAGTGTCAAGTCTAATTTTTAGAGGGACATTCACTTGCAAAATCAAATGTTCCTCTTTTTTAATTTTATGCAAGATGTCCTTGATATATTCAATATAGCATAAAAAAAGACTTTTTTAAGCTCATATCTTTAATTTGTTAATCCTTAGTTAAAATGTCCTAAAAGTGCGAACGGATTTGTCCTTGGAGCCCTAAAGGAAGAAGTACGACAACTTTTGGAGCTAGATAATAGTTAGTAATAAGTCATTAACTAATATAAGT
>CANQIE010000029.1 GCA_947623935.1 uncultured Bacilli bacterium
GACGCTACTGCTTTCATATTCATACCGGCATAGCCGGCAGATTTTTGTTTGACCTTATTGGTCAAACATATTAAAAAACTTTCCTTTGACGGAAAGTCTTTTTTTATATATTTTAGCGATGTCTTGCTTCTTCTATTGCCTGTTCTTTTTGCTCCTCAGCTATTCTTCTATATTCTTCTTCGATTGCATTATACTGTTCTGGGAACATGGCACGAACATCTTCAGGGGTATACATTTGTGATGATGCGGTTAAATTATCTTTAGTTTGATTTTCGTCCATATCTAAATCTCCTTTTCTATCACAAATATATTGTTTTTTATTTTTGTGTCAATAAAAAGTACTTTACTTTTTTTCATTTGTCGTTTTTATACAATTTTTTTAGCTTTGGTTTTTTCTCAGTTCTTATCGCAAGATAAATAAACGGTGTATCTAAAATAGCAATGATTAATTTAAAGAGCATCATGGTTAAACCTAACTCTATAAGTTCTTTTCCACTCATCATACCAAAGAAACTAATCGATACAAAAAGAATGGTATCAACTATTTGACTGATAAAGGTACTTCCGTTATTACTTATCCAAATTTTCTTAAATTTGTTTTTTAAAAGACGATATAGTTTAGTATCAAGATTTTGACTGACATAATACGCCACCATACTTCCTAAAGTAATTCTTGGAATATAGTTAAAAATAGTGAGTAATGCATCTTGAGAAGTGTCCACACTACTGGGTTCATATTGTAGGAAGAGAGTCATAAAAAGCGTAAAGACAAGCATCGATAAAAAACTTAAGTTAATGGCTTCTTTAGCACTCTTCTCTCCATATTTCTCACTTAAAATATCGGTTGCTAAAAAGATTCCTCCATAGGATATATTTCCTAAAGAAATGACCCATCCAAATACTTCAGCAATTTTAATCGTTTGAATATTACAGAGAATAACGCTTACACACATCCAAATAGTTAAACCTAATTTACCATACTTCTTATCACACAAAACGGTAAGTGAAAAAGACAAGATTAAATAAATAAAGGAAATAAAAAGATTCATAGGATTTTTCCTTTCTATTCTTTTCTATAAATTACATTTGATTTGCTAGTTCTAAAGCTAAATAAATAATTTTTTCTTTGTCATCTAGGCGATCATCATTTCCTAAACTTCGCTGATCCCAAGTATGACTATCTAAATTATCGGCAGCATAGAAAAATTGAAAAACTTCTTTATTTCTAAATTGGGCCACTGCCGCCATGCTAGCACATTCCATTTCAACACAAAGGCATCCTTGCTCTTTTCTTTTTTGCACTTTTTTTCTGGTTTCACGGTAAGGCGCATCGGTTGTCCAAGTTTTTCCTACCGCATAGGAAATATGATTGGTCTTTAATATTTCAATAAACTCTTCTTGATACTTTGGATTTACTGTAATTTCATCACTTGCTTCTTTGTAATGATAACTCGTCCCTTCATCACGATAAGCCGAAGTAGGAACAATAATTGCTAAATCGTCGATGTTATGATCTAATACACCACAAGTACCAAATAAAATGAGTTTATTAAGTCCTTTAGCCAAGATTTCTTCATAGGACACCACACAGGCAGGAGCTCCTACACGGGATAAGAAAAGAGCGATTCTTTTTCCTTTGTAGTTTATTTCATAGACCGGAATTTTACCATTAGCATTACTTAATTCCGTTATCTTTTCGCCATTAAATCGTTCCACATAACGATCTAGTAATTTTTTTGAAAAACAACTGATTCCAATTTTTGGAAAATTTGGAATAGGTTTTTCGACATCACTTGGATCAAATGTAGAATCTGTACAAGTATCAAAATCTTCTAATAACATATGCATCCCCCTTTTCTAAAGTATAACATAAATTCAAAAGAAAACTCACCCTTTTTAGAGTGAGCTTTATCTATTTAGAACCTTGATAGATTCGAATATTAACGTTTTGGGTCTTTGCTTCGTAAGTGAGTCGTAAATCTCCACCCGTAACTTGAACCGGAACAGAATGGGTTCCAGCGCCTAAATCTTTCAAGTCTACGGTAGCTTTTAAGGAAGATACATCAAGAGCATTGATTGCGGCATCACTTCCACGAACAACAATGGTAATACTTCCATCGTTTTCAGAAGCAGCCTGAGCATTAAATCCAGAAGCAAGATTTGTATATTGAATTCGAATATCACTAAATTCACGGGTTGTGGCATCATCGATATGTACTTTTACAATCATAGTCTTAGCACTCATTTCACGAACACCATTCGGTTTCGTTAAGTTGATGCTGTACTCATGGTCACTATCTAAGTTTTCAACATCAATTTCAACTGGAATATATTCAATCGTATCAAGTGCTGATTGCTCTCCGTAAATCGTTACAGATGATACACTTTGTTCAATAGAACCAATGGCTTTACCAAAGACCACATTTCCGGTTGGCACTACCTGAACTGGTACTTCTTTACTTGGAGAAGTAATCTTAATAGTAGCATTAACGGTTCTTGGAACAATTTCAACATCGACTTGTTGCCCTTCTGTATCGTAAGCAATAAGTGGAATATCACGAAGTGAAATATCTCCTGAACTAGAAGTACTAACATTGTTCATATCCACTAGTGCTTTAACGGTTGCTACTTGTTTTAATTTGTATTCAGCTCCTTTAATAATGACATCGCTTCGATCAAGAGAAATATCTTGAATAACTAATTTAGAATCCACTGCTTCACGATGCAACACATCATACGTTAACTCTCTCGTCTCTGACATTTTCTCATATACCACAATGGTAGCACTCGATGGATCTAGTTTATAGTCAAGGGAAGCAAGAGCTTGTTTATAATGAAGTGTTACCTTGTGACTACCTGGTTTAAGTTCACGTAAATCAACAGATACCTCATGAGAAGGATATTGTTTAGCTAAATAGATATCAGACCTTCTTCCAATAAGCGTAATATCTACAGTTTTAGGAAGTCCTTCGATAACATAGGCTTCTTCGTTATATTCGGCAGTAACCGGTTGATTATAAAGCACTTCTGCCGATTGGTCTCTTAGTAAAGTTGAACTTTGATCAACCGCAATAAAAGCAATAAAAGCAAAGATTAAGGATAACACGATCAATGTTTGCTTGTTATTAATAAATTTTTCGAATCCTTTACTATTGAGATGAATACCATCGGAAATCCGTAGGATTAATTTCGTAATAGGGGTGATTAGGAAACGATCAAAAAAGGAATAAATTGATTTAAAAAATGAAACAATAGCATTACTTATTTTCTTCATAAATCTCATCCTCTTCTACTTCTTCCTCGTCAAAAGAATCTTGTTTTGGTCTCAATTCATCGATTAACATCATACGAACATCATCGAGTGATAAGTTATAGAACAATTCTCCTTTAACGGCAATAGAAACTCTTCCCGTTTCTTCCGATACGACTAGGACAATAGCATCGGTTTCTTCCGCTAATCCAAGAGCTGCTCTATGGCGTGTTCCTAAACGTTTATTAGCTTTGCTACTATTACTTGTTGGGAAAACAGCTCCCGCACAAGTAATACGATCTCCTTGAATAATAACACCACCATCGTGTAAAGGGTTATTAGGAAAGAAGATGGAAATTAATAAATCGCTTGATAAATCCGCATAAATTTTTTTTGCTTTTTCAATATAATTAGCTAAACTAGTATCGCGTTCTATAACTATAAGTGCACCAATTCTTGATTTTCTTAAATAATCGGTTGCTTGAACAATTTCATAGACAAGGCGTTCTCTTTCATCTACCGTTAAAGTTTTATGACGGCCTAGTAATTGCGTTCTTCCTAACTGTTCCAACACATTACGAATCTCTGGTTGAAAGATGATAATTAAAGCAAGAGGTCCCCACATTACCACATATTCAAGAATCAATCCCATCGTCTGTAAGCCAAAGAACTCACTCGCAATTTTTAAAATTAAGATAAGGGCTACCCCTTTAAATAGTAAAGTTAATTTAACATTGTTTCGAATATTCTTTAAAATGTAGTAGAACATAATCCAAAGTAAGGATATGTCTGCTATTTTTCGTAATAAATCAATGATACTTTCGAGTGTCATTTTTTCCCTTCTTTCCTTCCTTTTTATTCTTGCTTTTTTATTATATCAAAAAATATAAATTACGTAAACTTTCTTCTTATAAATCTTTTGAATTAAGTTCTAAAACAAAAGGTTCATTATTCTTTTGAGGTGTTCCTTCTTGAGGAGTGTTTTCCGTAACTAATTCTGGAATAACTGGTGAAGTAGGAGTGATGCCTCCTGATGGAGTAGTAGGAGTAACTGTTGGAATGGGAGTAACAGGCGTAACAGGTGGAGCTACCACAGAAGAAGTGGGATTTGGATTTGGTGCTTCTACTATAGGTGTAGTAGGTGCACTACTAATAGCTGAAAAATCCATCACTGTAGGACCCGTAGGGGTTGTATCTTGAACCATCGGTGTAGGCGTACTAGAAGGGATCTCTTCTTTTTTTCCTTTTTCCTCTTTAGGAAGATCAACTTCCTGTTTTTGAAGCTCACTTCGCTCCATAAGAAAACCAATAATGGCCATAATCAAAATGACACACACTAAAGCGGTCACATAATACCAAAATCCGTCAAAATCACGGAGTGCATATAATAAATCTTCCATGTCTCCACCTTCTATTCTTATTACTTTTATCATACCATGTTAAGAAAATAATTACAACCGCAAAACCAGTTTTACCTATCAAAAAAAGAACGAATTTTCGTTCTTCATACTGTAGATAAATGTCTAAATTTTATTTAAGAATTTGCTTTTTATTTTAAATTTTATTGTCCAATAAAAGCAAGCACTAAGCGGAACGAGTCTCCGGGATACGCATTGCCATCGTCCCCATCGATGGAGAAGATTCCCCTGAACTTTTCACTGTCATGACGACCGCCACGATTAAACCACGACTCCTTAGCAGATAAAAAAGTCTGAAAGTCACTATACCATCCTGTAGTCTCTGATAAAGCATGTCCATAACATACTCCTTTATTACATGCTGTTGCTGATAGATTTCCATCTATCGAGTCAGGATTAGTACTTGTATATAAATCATAATATTTGGATTCTGGTATTTTATTTTCACTAATTTCATCATCAATAAACCCGGATGCAGATGGGTTTAGTTTCTTCGTTTCTCCTTCTTCTAAGGCACCCATTACATATTCGTTTGCTCCACCACTCATATCATATACTCCTGTAATATTTCCTGTCGTGGACGCTTTTTGACCTTCTGTTGTTTCATATGTATATGAACATATTTGATTACTTGTCTCACTTTCCGTTGCTCCTGATATTCCTGTTGTAAAGTTAGAGCAGTTATTGATATATACCTCTTCTCCATCATTTCCATATTTTCCATATTTACTTTGGGATAGGTAGGCTACTGAAGCCCATTCGCTACTCTTACTCATATGGGTATCTATACTTCCATCATTGGCTTTAAATCCATAAACTTCATATTTCTCTGTTTGCATTTTTCTTGATGCATAAAATGCATTGACCACCCGTACATACCTCCATGATGTTGTATTTGGTTTGATGATGGGTGTTAAGTCTGAACTATTGGATCCTGCACTAATCGTAAATTTTTTTTCTTCATTGCTTGGTTCAAATTTTGCAAACCATAATCCTGTTAATTTGTCATCTCCAAAAGTAAAGGCTGGATGCACTATATAATCATCGGTACTTGCTGTATTACTAATTCCATTTATAAAATTGATTCTGATTTCTCCTGGATTTAAATAGCAATCATATTCTGTATTATTATATATGCATGTTTCTTTATTTCCACTTGTTCCATCTGGTATATAATATTCATATCTTGGTATCCATACCCACATCGTATTGATATCCTCCATTGGTATTTCTATTCCTGGTTCTGCTTCCTGATATGTATCTCTATGTGTTGCAGTAACTGTTACCGCATTCGCCCATTCTTGTTTATCATAATCATACCATCCAGCATATCCTGCTTTAACCCACCTTTGTTGTGCTCCATCATAAACTACTGGTATTAACCCTTCTACTAAAGCAGGTACATTGGCTCCACTTTTATCTTGTGGTTCTTGATATGGATTTGTTGAAGGTGCTGTTGGATCATCTATTGCTCCATTTTGTGCATATACATTTACTTTTACAGAGAAAGTCATATCATTATATATCCAACTTCCATTTACTACTTGATTTGCTTTTTCATCGATCCACATTCTATACCGGAATGTTTTTTCATAATTGCTTTGACCATCCGGAATTTCTTCTCTATATAATGTCTTTGCTTTTGATATACTTGTATCTTTTAATAGACTTGGTACTTTACTATCATATAATTCACTATATAAATTTAAATTTGTTTTTGTTGGTAATCCCTTTGTTTCTGGGTCACTTTCTGCTCCATCCTTTACAACTCTTAAATAGGTTTTTACTACTTGTTCTGGTAAAGTAGAAGTATTTTCTTTGGTTACATATATTTCATAATTAATAGCTGCCCCTTTGGTTGTTGCTCTTACATCAAAGTCAAAAACATCTTTATTAGCTTGATCTAATACTTTTCCATCTTCATCACTCATTGGAAAAGCATTTTCAATAGATACTCCTCCATCTTTACTTCTAGTTTCATCATAAATAAAAGTTAAGGTTCCTGTTTCAATCTTATTTTCCTTTTCTCCTTGTCTTGAATACTGGAAAAAGGCAAAAGTGGTTCCTACGGTAATGAGGACTAAAGCTAATACCAGTAAACATACAGCAAGTAATTCTTTCTTAGTTCTTTTCTCTTTCATATATCTTCTACTCCTTTATTATTTATCTATTTCCATTATAAAACTACCCCCCCCCACGTCAACTTTTTGTTAATTTTTTTCACAAAAAAATAGGCTTTCGCCTATTCCATGTATTTATATTCCACATTAAGATATTTTTAGTTCTGTTTCAGTCAGGATTAATCTACTAATAATAACGTTTTCTTTTAATCCTGAAAGTGGATTTACTTTCAATAATACTAATGTAATCATTTAAATAAGCTTATCGGAAAATATCAACATCTTAAAGAACGAAATTCCGTTCTTTAATTAATGATTAGTTGTTTTACTTTATGATGATCTTTCCCAGCTTCATCCCACATATCTTCCGGTTTGAAAAGAATTTCTTCTGGTTCAAAATATTGAATGTTTCCTTTATGATCCGAATAGATATCTAAGAAATAAGCTCCCACAGCATTAGACAAGCCTTGTTTTTGTTGGAACTGTGTTTTATCACAGAAACAAGGAACCAATATACCTCTAACATTTCGGTATACAAAGGAATAACTTTTATGATAATGTCCAATCAATAGAATCTTTGGTTTATGATCAGACTCTAGAATTTCAATACGTTTTTGTGGTTTATAGGATAGAGCTTGAGCAGATCCTCCACCGGGATGATCCATAAAAATCTTAACATTGTTAATGGTGATAGATGCACTATCTTGTCCAAGATAGACCATATCTTTTCTACAACGAGATACCCACTCGTTAACGGTTGCTTGTCCGTTTTTATAATGGGTTTCATCGTGACTTCCTAAAATATATTTAGTGGTCATTCCTTTTACTTTCGGATACATATCTACGACATAGCCTGCTTGTTCATCAAAACCATGTAAAAATTGTTGGCGGGGTTGTTCAGGACGATTAGGATAATTTCCATCGACTAAATCACCACAATGCAAAACGGTTTTAATACCACGATGATAGGCTTCTTCGTAAATTTTATTAAGTAAGTGAAGTTGCTGATGAACATTTCCAAAGTGTGTATCCGATACAATACATAGTTCGGTATGAACCAACCTGTTTAAATCCAAATCGGGTTTAGTGGTAACGGAAGTATTTCGAATCGGACTTTTTTCAAAGACATACGTTCCTTCTTTTTCAATAACATCGATGTTTTTTCCATAGAGACGACAAAGTTCTAAAATGCCCATGAGTTCGGTATAGTTCATATGAAACTTCGCCATGAAGTCTTCGATGGACGAGTTGTTTTTCATATAACGATATAATTTATTAATGGTTTTCATATCGGTATTTCTTTTTTCGTTTTCCATAGCCTATTCCCCTTCCTTCTTAAAATCACGCATCCTTAATATCTTCGGTCGAATGTAGTCATCTTTATTGGTCTTATAGTAAACCGATTCCATCGCTTTTAATTCTTTTAGGGCACCTAATTTATTGGTATGTAACGTAACGAGCCAAGCACCAACCGTGTTGGAATAACGCTTATCACTCATTTCTCTCGTGGTTGCACAAACACTGGGAACTGAAATACATTTGACATTACGATAGGTAAATTTTTCCATTTGAAGGAGTCCTCCAAAAAGAACCATATCCGGTTTATCCTCGCTTCGGAAAGAATCGACTTGTTGCTGCATCCGATACGACACCGTATAGGTTTTTACTAGCTTTGGATTTAAAACAAACATGTTTGCTTTATCCACTTTAATGTTACAAGCACTACAACCTAGATAAATCATATCGCTTCTTGCTTCACTTATTTTTCTTCCGATGTCGATACGATTGGCTTTTAAATGAGTTTCATCTTTATAACCCGTGATAAAATAGGTATTCATTCCTTCAATCATCGGGTAGTACTGCGTAATATAGTCTACTTGGGCCATGGTATCATTTAAAAAACTACTTTCAGAATAAACATTGGTTAGTTTATAAAGACCTTCTGAAATATTGCCACAAAGAATGACATTTCGATATCCTTGTTCATAAGCTTTTAAATAGATATCATTTAAAATCGATAATTGTTCAAATTTAGAACCAAATCTCGTATCCGATATGACTACAAATTTAAATTCGTTATCTTGATCGGTATAAAACTGATAGGTATTGCTATCGTTAAAATCACGTTCACCATGATTGAACATATAAATGTCGTTCCCTTTTTGTTGTGTAATAATAGTAACGCCTTCGAGTCTTAAATCACGAATGAAGCCGAACACTTCAAATTCATTAATGCCTAAAATACGACTTGCTTCGGATAGACTAATTTCTTTTCTCGTTATTTCTTTTAATTTCTCTACTATTTCTTTCTTTTCCATTGTATACCCCTCCCTCACAAAAAAAGAGCGTACTAAAATAGTACACTCTTAGAAACAGCTAATGCCGGTGGTTGGTTTATTAAGTTTTTCAAATACGTACATCATTTTACCACCGCCCTACTATAGAAAGTATATCATCATTAAAAAGAAGAAAACAATACCCTTTTACAACTTTTTTACAAAAAAAATTACCCTTCAAGGTAATCTCTTTAGTCTTTATTTTCTCCATCCTCTTCTTCACTTTTATCGTCATCTAAGTCTTTTACATAGGCATCTACTTTAGAACGAAATTGGGTAGAGGACCACGTATAAGGACGTTTGGTATACACTACTTGACAGTATTTTTTTAAAGACTCAAAACGTTCGTCGTTTTCCCAGTCACTTCCCATCGCTAAAATGGATACATTGTATTTTTTGATATCATCGGGTTTTTGATTCCAGTCTTTTTCAGGGATGACTTTATCGACGTACCTAATCGATTCCATGACGAATTTTCGTTCTTCGTAAGAAAGATACGACGTCTTATGTTTAATCGCATTAAATTCGTCGGTTGATAATCCGACAATTAAATAGTCGCCCATTTCTTTTGCTTCTTTTAAATGTTGTACATGTCCTGGTGTTAATAAATCATAAGTTCCATAAGTAATTACTACTTTCATTTTACCACATCCTTAAATATTATTTTTATCACCCGTAAGCTTGCTTCTCCATCGTCTAGGTAATTAAACTTTTGGTTGAATTGTTCATATTTTTTAGTATATTTTTTAAATTCTTTATCGATATTTAGAATGGCTTTCTCCAGTTCTTTTTGATTCTTGGTAATAGGTCCTGGCAATTCGTCTAATGAAATGTAAAAGTCGCGTAAGTTGCTTTTGTAATTTTGATAATCGTACATATAGAAAATCATAGGCCTTTTTAAATTAGCATAATCAAAAAACACACTGGAATAATCGGTCATTATGATATCGCTTGCAAGATAAAGTTCATTGATCTCGTCATAATGTGCCACGTCAATAATAAAGCCTTTGTATTTGGCTAAGTCTATCTGGTTAGATACAAAATAATGTGGACTAAATAAAATCACATAGTCTTGACCAATGGCCTTCCTTAAGTGATCAAAATCAATGGCTAACTGATAGGTGTAACCTACGCCAGAAGCATGTTGATCATCTCTAAACGTAGGAAGATAGAAGATGGCTTTTTTGCCTTTTGGAATTCCCAACTTTTTCTTTATATCTTCAATTTCTTTAGGACTCTTATGAAATAGGAAATCGTTTCTAGGGTATCCTTCCTCAATGATAATATTCTTTTTATGTAAGGCTTTTAAATTAAAAGCTGAAGTAAAGACTTTACTGGCATAACGGGAAGGGGAAATAAAATAGTCAAAGCGTTTTGCATCTATATCATTTCGCTTCTTAATCTCGTCGATGGAATTTAGCACACTTCCACTTACTTTAATATCGTAACGTAATCTTTTTAGTGGTGTTCCATGCCAACATTGTACGTAGATTTGCTTTTTCTTCTTACGTACATATTCGGGCATGATAGAGTTTACAATCCAATATTTGGCTTTAGCACAATATTTATAGTAATCTTTCTTTTTAGAAGTCACTAAAATTAAATTTTTAAAAGGCGCTACTTCGTGTTTTGCTATATTCTGAAAAGCCCAGACAAAAGTGTAGTCTTGAAACTCCTCCATGGTAATCATTTTTTCATATAAGGCTTTAGGAGAACACGTATAATTTCTACCTCCAAATGATTCAAATAACACCACTTTATCATCTACTTTATAGCGAAGAAAATAAAAATCGTAATAAAGCGCTTTGAGACTTCGATTAATGGTACGAACAACTTTACGGAAAAAAGGGCTTTTCTTAGAAAGTGAAACCACTACCTTTTTTAGTTTTTGTTTTAGCTTACTCATCTTTTAAACACTCCTTTATCAAATGGATAATTTGATCTGTACTATTCGTTACTTTGGGAGCATATTTTTCTTTTAAGTGTTCATATTCTTTTTCATTATACGAATTGGTCTTAATAATCTTCATCAACTCTTTAGCCTCTTTTTTAGTAAGATGGGGGTATTCTTTTAGAAGTGGAAGATTAAGACCGTTATCTTTTTCATAAGTATCGTAGTCATATACATAAAAAAGTAATTTTTTATTAACCACCAAGGCATCCATCAATAAAGCCGAATAATCGGTAATCACATAATCAACTAATTTAATGATATCGTAAGTAGAAAACTCTTTGGAATTAATGCGAATGATACGGTCATCTAATAAATCCTCTTTTACTTTTGGATGAAAAGTTAAAACCAAATTATAGTGATCAAAATCAAAGGCTTTAATGAGTTTAGCTAAACCACTTCTTTTATCGTTACGGAACGTAGGCGAATATAAAATATTTACCTTTTGTTTTAAAATAGGGTATCGTTTGTATATTGCTTTTTCCTTCTTAAAATCTTTTTTTCGTAAATAGTCCACGGTCGGTGTTCCAATCGCTAAAATTTTTGATTCAGGCGTATGAAAGGCCTCACTAAAATAAGGATTCATCGCTTCACTTCCGGACAAGATATAGTCGTAATTATGGTGCATTTTTAGTATTTGAGCCACTTTCAAAGAAACCCCTTCTTTGTTGCCTACCACTTGATATCCAAATTTCTTTACGGCTCCCAAAGCATGCCACATTTGAATAACTTTCGTACCTTTTTTATGTTTTAAAAGAGATACTGGTAAATTATAGCCATCTGTAATAACGACTTTTGAAGACGCAATCAAGCGCATCTGCCGATACAAACTAAAATAGTATGAAAACGCTCCTTTTAAATTAGAGAAGAGACTTCCTAAAAATTTCTTCCCATCGGAATAGTTTCCTTGCGTTCTTAGACTATCGTTTATTTTGGTATCTACTTTTTTACAAACATAGGAATAAGGAATATCTTCTTTATCCAAAGCCTCCATCACCAAACGATAGTTGAGTGATATCTCATTGGTCTGTCTAGACAAAAAACACACTTGCTTCCTTTGCCGAAAGAAAAGTTTAATAAAAAAGTAAACCGATACTAAATGAATTTTTAAAATATAGAGCAAAATTGTCAAGGTAAAGCCCCCTTTACTACCCATTCATTTCTTTTTCGTACGTTTCTAAAACTGTTTTAGGATCTCCTTGCATTTTCACTTTTCCACTATCGAGCCACAATACCTCGTCACATAATTCCAGTAACGTTGGGGTGCTGTGGGAAACAATGATTACAGTCCTTTTATCATCTGAAATGAGTTCACGCATCTTATCGTAACTCTTCTTTTTAAATTGGGTATCTCCTACGCTCAAGACTTCATCAATTAACATGATATCGGTCTCTAGAATAGCTGTAATAGCAAAAGCTAATTTCGAATACATTCCGGAAGAATACATTTTTACCGGTTTGTAGATAAAGTCTCCAATATCGGCAAATTCGATAATTTCTTTTTCTTTATTCTTAATTTCTTCTTCGCTAAAACCTAATAGCATTCCCGATAAATAGATATTTTCATACCCCGTTAACTTTTTATTAAAACCGACTCCAATCGATAGTAATGAAACGGTATTATGATGCAAATTAATCGTTCCTTTATCGGCAGAGAAGATCCCTGCAATGGCTCTTAACATTGTCGATTTACCACTACCATTACGTCCAATAATACCTAGAATTTTTCCTTCTTCGATTTCGAAAGAAACACCTCTTACGGCTTCAAAAACATCTTTTTTAATGGGTTTTAGTTTCAATAGATGTGCACGTATGGAAATTTTCTGTAATCCTTTATAGGCGATATGAAGATCTTTTACGGTAATGGCAATCTTTTTCTCATTTGCTATTTCATTTGTTTTATTTTTCTTAGAAGTCATCTCTTTTTCTTTTCTCTTTCTTAACATTATATCACCTTCGCATAACTATTTTCGTTCTTATGAATAATATGGATTCCAATAACACATAGAAGAATACCTATCACAAACCATACGATAAGTCCTTCAAAACTAGGTTGAGTAGCATAGAGCATAACTTTACGCATTTCACTCATGACAAAGGCAATGGGATTCCCCCTTAATAAAACATATTTTAAAGTACCTTTGAGACGATCTCCAATATTATAGAAAACACCGGATAAATAGAATACTAAACGAAGTCCAATATTGGTTAGGTTTTTTAAATCGTCAATAAAGACACCAAAGTGCATAAGGATTAAGCCAAAACCAAAAGATACGACATATAAAACAGGAACGATTAAAAAGAAATAAAACATGGTAGGTGAAAAAGGAACCTGATATAGCACCATAAGTAAAATAGCTAAGGCAAACGATATAAACATTTTAAATAAATAGGTAAAAGATTTAGATAAAAGCAAAATATATTTTGGAATATACACTTTGGTAACTAAATCTCTATTGTTTGCTATTAACCTTACACTACCAGTAATCATACGGTTAAAAAATTCCCAACACGTTAAACCAATGAATACGAATATAGAGAAATACGTTTCACTGGAATGGAATACGACCGTAAAGACAAACGTATAAATAAGCATGAAACTTAAAGGTTCAATAATCCACCATAACCAGTTTAAATACGATTCTGAAATTTCACTTTTAAGTTCTGCTTTAGCCGATCGTATAGCGTAACGGTAATATTTTTTTATGTTTGAAAAAAACAACTTCATTGATAACATCCTTCCTACTGTATTAAATTATTTGATCTTTTTTTAGCATCGTAATTAGACGATATGTATTTTTATTATCGTGAAAGGCAACAATCTTTTGATATCGATGAAGATATTTTTTTGATTGACCTTTTTCATAATTTTGACGAATTACTTTTGCTAATTCTTCTTTATTATAGCAAATATCTCCAAAAGCTTTATCACTGGTAAGCATTAATCTAGCATTTCCCCCATACTTTTTAATGCATTCTTCTTTTTCTTCCCAATAGAAAATAACATTGCTTCCTCGATAAAAAGCATCGTAAGAAATCGAAGAGTAATCGGTAATAAGTAACTTACAATCTTTTAAAATCTCATCGTAAGAAAATTCCGCTTTAGGAAGATATTTTTCAAATTGAGGGTTATTCTTGATTGATTTTAACATAAGGGGATGTGGTAATACAACGACTTTATCTTGTAAGTCCCCAGGAATTACTGAAACTATCCGTTTAATCATTTGGAAGTATTTGGTTTTTTGATAATCCTGTGCAGCTAGATTAACTTCCCAACGTCGCCAAGTAGGCATAATCACAATTTTATCGGCCGTATCATTTTTTACCGCAACATCAAATTTAGGCATCCCACAAATATATAAATCAGGCAAAGAAAAGTTAGCCTGTTCTATAAAATGTTTCGCTTCTAACATTGATGAGACTACCACTTTATGTAACTTATAGGGTTGCTTTTTAAATCTAACTCTCAAATCAGCATCAAGCGATATCATATACGTAACACCATGTTGTAAAAAAACATACTGCAGCTTAGAACTATTCAATTTTTTAAGCACTTTACGATTAGCAATACGAAGTTGAAAAGCATGTTCCAAAGATTCTGTTCCTATAAATTTATAAGCTTTAAAGAAATAGATAATATGCTTTAAACTGTCCTTATAGATTAGATTTTTTTGATATTTTGATTTAATACTAGAAAGCTTAGGATTATTTTGATTAATTAAATAGTAAACATCTTTATATCCTCTATCGATTAAACGTTCATATAGAATAGAAGCACTTTCTTCATAACGACTAGATTCTTTTTCAAATAATAAAATAAGGTCTTTTTTTATGAAAAGTTTAGATAACATAAAACCAACATTTATTTTTAATTTTCCCCAAGGGTAATCATATTGATTGGTCTCTCGTATGGTCAAATACATCGTATTGTAAATCGTTTGTCTTAAATAAATAGAATAATGATCATGTCGGATAATCTTGGAATTTCGATTTTTTCCTTTTTTTAAATCAAAAGCAGAATAAATAATTCTACCTATATATTCACGATTATAAGATAGAATTATTTTATTTTGAATATCCCCTTGCAATAAATCATGAAGAGGAATCATGAACCAATAAAAATTGATATGGTAATTTTTTAGAACAAAGATTCCCTTTTTCCATAAAAAATGTACTTTATAATATTGATTATTAACACTAATTTCGTATCCTTTGGTATCTGGGTGAGGAAGATCCGATACCTTGGTTAAGGCAAGGCCTCTAACTTTAATAACATTGTTTTTTAAACGTATCTGTTTAAATAGATTTATTAGAAAGCAACGTTTCATTTATTTCATCACCACGAATATTCCTAAAACTATAATTGTAATTAAACAACTATAGAATAATTATAACAAAAAAGAATAGTCATTTCAACCAAAGAGCATCACTAGTGTTAATCCCTAGTTAAAATGTCCACGATTCATCATGAGTTAAAATGTCCACGATGAAGTATTATAATAAAAGGCAT
>CANQIE010000030.1 GCA_947623935.1 uncultured Bacilli bacterium
TGGAGCAGTACTCAAGAGGCTGAAGAGGCGCCCCTGCTAAGGGTGTAGATCGGGTTAACTGGTGCGAGAGTTCAAATCTCTCCTGCTCCGCCACTATGAAAATGAAGTCTTCGAAAGAAGATTTTTTCTTTTTTTCTAAAAAATGATACAATAATATTTAAGGTGGGATTGTTATGAAATATTGGTGGATCAAGAAATATTTGCCTTTTTTTGAAAAAATTGAAGAAAAAGATTTAAAAACAAAAAAAGGGAAACAAACCTTACAGGCTTTTTTTAAAGATGCCAATCTCTTTCTTATTTTGCCTTCTCATTATAGTGATCTCTTTTTAACTTTAAAAGAAGATGCTATTAAGGACTATCAATTACAATTAAAACTAGGATATTATCTCTATTTAAAAACCGTAGATCCGATTTATTTTAAAAAAGAATTAATGAATAAAAATTTTTATAATTTGTTAAAAAAGATGGAATCTATTGTCGATACCTATCTTCCTGTAACGGATTATACGATGGAAGACATTTTAGAAGAAATAAAAGAGTTACCTCAAGTAGATACTTCTATTTCGAAAAAGAAAAACAATAATATAAGTGCTTGCTATTCGTGTAGAAATAATTTTTATACGGATGATTTAATAGAAAAAGAAGGAAAGTCACTTTGTCCTTATTGTGCTTCCAATACTTTATATTTTGATAACGATTATATACCGATGAACACTACTTTTCTTACCTTTGCTTATCTCTATCATCAAGAAGAACTTCCTTTTTCACATCTTGTTTCCTTATTGGAAGAAAAAGTAACTATAACGGATATTCCTTCCAAAGAATGTTATCACTTTATCGATGATGAAGAAATAGGGAAAGTAGATGTATTAGCTAAAACGGTAACCCTTTCTTATGAAGATTATTTATCAAGTCTTACAGGAAAAGAGGAAGATGCTCTTAGGTTTAGTCTATTACGTCTTTTACAAGAAGTAGATAAAAATAAAGAAACAAGTCTTTCTCTTGATTTATCGTTTTTTACGAAAGAAGAAAATAGTTCTATTCTAGCGATGGGAATTTACAGTAGTTTGCTATTTTATTTCTTAAAAGAATATTTTTCAAATATTGAGCACATTACTTTAATTGTTTCACCTAAAACAAAGGCTATTTATGAAAGTGTTTTTAAAACTTTAATTGATTCTGTAAAATTGAGCCTATAAAGGCTTTTTTCTTTTCTCCTAAAAAAATTAGATTTACAATTTGTTGGGACATAAGTCAATAGGTAAGACAGAAAAAAGAGGGGGAAAATAAGAAAATTAGGCAAGAGAAAGAGAAAATTCAAACTCCATAGGAGAAACATTCCCTAAAGAAGAATGAATACGAGAAGGGTTGTAGAAACCCTCTATGTACTCAAAAATAGCCCTTTGAGCATCTTCTAAATCTTCAAAAGATTGTTGATAAAGCCATTCTTTTTTGAGAGAAGCATGGAAAGATTCTTGATTGGCATTTTCGTCACAGGAATGGTTCCAAGAAGTAAAACTAGATAAACATTTATGCTTAGCAACTAATTGTTTAAATTTATTAGAACGATATTGAGAACCTTTATCAGAATGAACAATAACATGAATTGGATTACCACGCGCTTTAAAAGCCATTTTAAGTGTTTTGATAACCAATTCTTTTTTCATGTTATAACCTACATTCCAGGCAATAACTCTTCTAGAATAAAGATCAATGATAGAAGAAAGATAAACCCATCCATCTTTTCTAGTTTTAACATAAGTAATATCTGTAGTCCAAACTTGATTAATATGATTAATATCAAGACCTTTGATTAGATTACGAATGCTTTCTTTTTCTTTATCAGACATTTTATTTTTCTTAGTAGGGAACTTAATAGAAACAATACTTTTAATCCCTAACATACGCATATATTTAGCAACTGTTTTAACTGAAATTTTAAGACCTTCTTTGCACAAAACAGCTGTAATTCTAGGGGCACCATAAATGCGCTTGGAATCATAATAAACTTTAGATATACGAGTAAGGAGTTCCACTTTATCACTAGAGGATTTGGAATGAAAGAAGTAATAATAGAAAGAAGCTCTAGAGACATTTAAAACCTTACACATAAGAGAAATGGAAAAGGTATCTGCATTTTGCATAATAAAACGAAAGATTTCTACTTTTCCTTTGCAAAGAAGGCCACGGCTTTTTTTAAGATTTCGTTGGTTTCTCTTTCTTGTTTAAGTTCTTTTTCAAGTTTAGCAATTTGTTCTTGAGGAGAGATATAATCTTCATCAAAACAATGACTATCTTTGTTGAAAGCAGTAACCCAGTTTTCAACAGTCTTGAGAGGAACATTAAACTCTTCGGCAGTCTTCATAGTAGAATGTTTTTGAATAATAATGAGTTCAGTAACCATTTTTTTAAAACTACGAGAATAAGATTTAGCCATAAATAACACATCCTTTCCGATAAAATAATTATTCCAATTTCCTTGTTGACAGATTGATTTATTTGAAATAAATGAAAGTCGTATAATCATTCATTTTTCAAGAATGAAAAATAAATAATTAAACGACACCAAGGAAACAAATAAATCAAATGCTGTCAAAAGTTTTCTCGGCATAATAATTTTATCTATTTTAGCATAACAACTCCGAATAATCTATCCCCCTATAGAAGTTGTCTAATGTAAAGTATACATCCCGTTTGAAAAAAATTAACAAAAAGTTGACCTGGGGGGGGGGTAGTTTTATAATAGAAATAGATAAATAATAAAGGAAGTGTAGAGAGATGAAGATAAAAGGAAGACAACAAGTAGCCTTGTTTCTATTTCTATTGGGAATAATTTGTTTGTTATCCGGAACGAGTTATGCTTTCTATGAAGTATTGTATGAAGGAAGAACAGAAAATAAGTTAGAGGCAGGAAGTTTTGCTATAGTTTTTGAAAATAAAAGTAGTACCATCACTTTAGATAATGCTTATCCCATGAGTGATGAAGAAGGAAATAATCTAGATCCCTTTTGTTTTTCAATAACGAATAATGGAACGCTTTCATCAAAGTATCAATTAAGTATCGAAGAAGATAGTAAGAACACCTTAAGTCGAGGATATTTAAAATATAGTTTAAAAAGAAATGATGTGGAAATAACTAGTCCTTCTACCTTGTCTAGTTTAATCATAGTAGATAATCAAACATTAGCACCAGAAGCAATAGATAATTATGAGTTAAGGATATGGCTTGATTATGATACTCCAAATGAAGCCATGAACCAAGTATGGAAAGGGAAGATAAAGTTAGTAGCTCATGACGATGGAGTACAATATATAGAAGACCATATAGCCCCAACGATTGAACTAGAAAAAGAATTAGTCATGACGATTGAAAAAGGAGGAACCTTTACTGATCCGGGAGTAAAATCTGTAACAGATAATGTAGATAAAACAATAGATAAAAGTAAAGTAACTACTCGTTATGAATATTATGATGGAGATAAAGTAAGTACAGTAAATGAAGTAGATACAGGAAAAGAAGGAGTCTATATCATCTATTATGAAATAAAAGATGAAAGTGGAAATAAAGGAGTAGTAGCAAGGACAGTAAATGTAGTACAAGTCAACAAGAGTGCACCAACCATTACTTTAGTAGGAGAAAATACCTTAACTTATGCAAGAGGAAATTACTATGTAGAACCTGGAGCAAGAGCAGAAGATGAACAAGGAAATGATTTAACGAATCAAGTGATAGTTATTCATAATTTGAACTTAAATATAGAAGGAGATCAAGTAGTCAAATATTTTGTAATAGATAAAGATGGAAACATAGGAGGAACAACAAGAACAATAAAAGTAGTTCCTGCTTATAAAGATAATACCAATGCAAATGAACCAAAGATCATAGAAGGAATGATACCCGTAGTCTATGATGAAGATTTAGGAAAGTGGAAAAAGGTAGACATGTTAAGTGATTGGTACAATTATGAAAAACAAGAATGGGCCAATGTGGTAACTGTAGTAGAAAAAACTACTGCAAAGAATGGACATGATAGAGAATATTATCTGAAAGCAGCAAAAGATACTCCAATTGAAATAGAAGATATTAACACGATGTGGGTATGGATACCAAGATATGAATACATGTTTACTAATTTAGGCGACCAATATGCTGGAGGAACACAAGAAGAACCAGGAGCAATAGGAATCAACTTTATAAGTGGGACCAGTAGTAAAGTAAGCGATGAAGATAATTACAAGATGCATCCGGCCTTTACCTTTGGAGAAAAAGAATTAACAGGAATCTGGTATGGAAAGTTTGAGACAAGTAGTAAGGAAAAATGTACTGCAACAACTAGTGTAGTCGATTCAAAATGTGATATAGATACATTTACTCCACAAATACAACCAGGAGTGACCTCATGGAGGGGAATCCGAGTATCAACAGCTTTTAGAGTGAGTAGAAAGATGCAAACAGAGAAGTATGATGTTTATGGATTTCCAAATAATGAAAGTTATGATACCCACATGAGTAAGAATAGTGAATGGGGTTCTGTTGCTTACTTATCTCAAAGTAAGTATGGAAAATATGGAAATGATGGAGAAGAAGTATACATTAATAATTGCTCTCAACATATAACAGGAATAGCAGGAAACACCCTTGATACTGAAAAAGATTCCGATTGTACAAATACTTATGATACAATACAAGGACAAAAAGCATCTACTACAGGAAATATCACGGGAGTATATGATATGAGTGGTGGAGCATGGGACTACGTAATGGGAGTTCTTGCAGATAGTGAGAAAAAGCCAAGAAGTGGCTATAGTGCTTCTAGAAATTCGGGATTTAATGGAACATTATCTGATGGTACTAAATATGTGAGCGGAATCGATTTTCCCGATGCTAAATATTATGATTTATATACTAGTACTACGATCAGCCAGGAATGTAACGAAGGAGTATGCTATGGTCATGCTTTATCCGAGACCGAAAGATGGTATAATGATTGTTTTGCTGTGATAAATGTAAATACCACGTGGTTTGATCTGGGTGGTTGGTTAAATGTTTCTAATGCGTTGAATGGAGTGTTTGCAACAGGTACTAGTGATGGACAGTCGCATGAGCTAATTACTTTCCGTCTTGCACTTGCACCGTAACGCAAACTAAAATTTTAAAAGATAGTACCTTTTAGTATTATCTTTTTCTATGTATGAAATAAAGTCTTTCTTCATATCTTTTACAAGGAGGACTTGTTTATGAAAGGACAAGGAGTAACATCTGTAAAAGAAGGACTAACTAGTAAGGAAGTAATACAAAATAGAAAACAATATGGAAACAATATTATTCATAGTGGAAAACAAGACAGTTTCTTTAAAAAATTAGTAGAAACTTTAGGTGATCCTATTATTAAGATCCTTTTAGTAGCATTGCTAATCAAGACCATTTTTTTGTTTCAAAACTTTGATTGGTTTGAGACTTTAGGAATTGTAATTGCTATCTTTCTTGCTTCTTTTATATCCACCATTTCTGAATATGGAAGTGAACAAGCTTTTAATCGGTTACAAGAAGAGTCTAGTAAGATTAATTGTAAAGTGGTACGAGATAGAAAGTTAGAAGAAATCCCTATCGATGAAGTCGTGGTGGGGGATATTGTTCTTTTGCAAGCAGGGGATAAAGTACCGGCCGATGGCATCTTGGTTTCCGGTGATTTGGCGGTCGATGAATCGAGTTTAAATGGAGAAACGAAAGAAGCCTATAAAGAAGCTAAATACAGTTATCAAATGGATGAACACAATAGTCTTTATAGAGGGACCGTGATTTATTCAGGCGAAGGGTATATGCAAGTTTTAAAAGTAGGGGATGCTACTTTTTATGGGAAGATGGCTAAGGAACTACAGGAAGAACAACCGGAAAGTCCCCTTAAAATACGTTTGAGGGGACTTGCTAAAGTGATTAGTCGAATTGGATATGGGGGTGCTATTTTAGTATCCCTTTCCTATCTTTTTTCAGTCCTTGTTATCAACAATCAGTTTAATCCTACGTTAATTATGAAAGCAGTTACGGATTTTCCTTATCTATTTGGGCAAATTCTTTATGCCTTGACGTTAAGTGTTACCATTATTGTGGTGGCGGTTCCAGAAGGACTTCCCATGATGATTACGTTGGTTTTATCGTCCAATATGAAACGAATGCTAAAGAATAATGTGTTAGTGCGAAAACTAGTAGGAATAGAAACGGCGGGGAGCCTAAACATTTTATTTACCGATAAAACAGGGACCCTTACTAAAGGAAAACTAGAAGTGGTAGGCTTTCAACTAGGAAGTGGAAAAACATATCAAACAGAAATGGAACTTAAGAAAAATAAGCAAATCTATCCTCTAGTCAAGTTATCTATTATGGGAAACAATGCTAGTGCTTATTCCGAAGAAGGTCTTCCTCTTGGAGGTAATATGACCGATCGTGCCTTACTTGCTTTTCTTCAAAAAGACGCTTCCTTTTCCTTCTTTAAAAAGAAGTTTACACCCTTTGATAGTAAGATAAAATATTCGAGTGCTACCGTTTCTTATGGTGATAAAAATTATCAATTAATTAAAGGGGCTCCTGAAAAAGTAATTTCGTTATGTACTTCTTACTTGGATGATATAGGAAATAAGAAAAATATAGTAGATAAAAATATGTTTGATTCCTTTATCACTTCTAAAACAAGAGAAGGAATTCGGGTTTTAGCGCTTGCTTATGGGGAAAGAGTAGAACTATCGCATCTTACTTTATTAGGTTTTATTTACATTAAAGATGAGGTGCGGAAAGAAGCCATTGAGGGTGTTAAAACGGTACAAAAAGCTGGCATTCAAGTCGTGATGATTACAGGGGATCGAAAGGATACGGCAACCTCGATTGGAAAAGAGACCGGCATTTTAAAAGAGGCTACGGACTTAGTACTTACGAGTGATGAGTTAAAGGAAAAAACCGATGAAGAGGTGGCAGCTCTTTTACCTAGGCTTAAGATTGTAGCAAGAAGTCTTCCACAAGATAAGAGTAGACTGGTTAAGATTAGTCAATCTCTAGGACTCGTGGTTGGTATGACGGGGGATGGTGTAAACGATGCTCCTGCCTTAAAGAAAGCCGATGTTGGATTTGCAATGGGAAGCGGAACCGAAGTTGCTAAAGAAGCGAGTGAAATCGTGATTCTAGATGATAACTTTTTATCGATATCCAAGGCGATTCTTTTTGGTCGTACCATTTTTAAAAGTATAAGAAAGTTTATTATCTTTCAATTAACCGTCAATCTTTGTGCTATTCTTTTATCGATTGTGGGACCTTTTATTGGTGTCGAAACACCGGTTACGGTGATTCAGATGTTGTGGATTAATATGATTATGGATACCTTGGCGGGCATTGCTTTTGCCTATGAACCACCGTTGAAAGAATATATGGAAGAACGTCCTAAAAAACGGGATGAAGCCATCATCAATGGCTATATGTTAGGAGAAATCCTATTTACAGGACTCTATTCCGCTTTACTTTGTATCTTCTTCTTAAAATCGCCTTTCATTCACTCGTTATTTCGATTTGATATTGAAGATAAATATTTTTTGACCGCTTTCTTTGGACTTTTCATATTTATGGGGATTTTTAACTGTTTTAATGCACGCACCTCTAGATTAAATCTATTCTCTTATCTATATAAAAATAAAGCCTTTATGTTGGTCATTCTCTTTATTTTAGTGGTGCAAATATGTCTAATTTACTATGGTGGAACACTTTTTCGTACCTTTGGTTTAACCTTATCAGAGTTTGAAATCATGACTTTACTTGCTTTCTCGGTAGTACCGGTTGATTGGATAAGGAAACTCTTTTTAAGAGGAAGAGGTATTAAAGGCGGGGTATAAAAAAATAAAAAACTTTACTTTTTAAAAAATGGGAGATGAAAAGTAAGGGAATTCTTAATTTCCCTCTTAGGAGAAAATTTAAAATTGAAGGTAAATTTTGAAGGAAAATTGAAAAAAGGTGATTTGCATCCTTTTTTTCTTTTGTTTACAATAAAATTACTGTCCTAAGAAAGGAATTTTTATGGGTGTTATTTCACTTCAATCCTTTTTAGAAAATAGAAAAATAAATTATAAAGAAAAGAAAGTCACACTTTGGATAGATATTTCTAAAGAAGTTTTTTTAAAAAATATTGTTTGTCTTTATCAAGAACTACTTTATCCATTAGTAACACATGGAGTCAAAGTAAAGATTAAAGATGATCCCTTTACTTATGCTAATCTTACTATTTCACCTTTGTTGTTACATACCAATAAAGATGCGATTCGTATGCAATTATATTTAGAAGCTTGGTATCGTCTTTTAAAGATGCCTTTGGTGAAATTAGAAAGAAAAGAAAAATTTCCTATAGAAGATTTAAATAAAGAACAGAAAAGAGCAGTTCGAAAATTAAAAGGGGCAGTTTTACTTTTAGCACCTGCGGGAAGTGGAAAGACCAAGACGTTGGTGAACCGTGTTTATGCCTTGTTAAATAAAGGAGTGAATCCATCTCAAATCTTAGTTTTAGTCTATAACAAGAAAGCGGAAGAAGAGATTACGATGCGCCTTCAAAATACGAAAGGAGTCGAAGTACGCACTTTTCATTCGTTTGGGCATGAACTTTTAAAAAGGTATACCGATTATGAGTTTTATACGGAGGATCCCAAAGAATTATCACTTGCTTTATTAGAACGTGTTCTAAGTAAATTTCATCCGGTCGTGTATACTAGCGAAAAAGATCCTTTTAAGTCTTTTTATGAGAAGCTTTCTTTTATTAAGAACAATCTCTTATCGAAAGAAGATATGGTTTTTGAAATAGATCATGAGAAGATAGACTTTTATCCTATTTTTAATTCTTACATGGAAGAATTAAAAGAAGAAAAATTATATGACTATGATGACATGTTATATCTTTCTGTTTGCCTTTTGTTAAAGAAAGCCTCTTTGCGCGAAAAGATTCAAAAGCAATATGCCTATCTTTTAGTAGATGAATTTCAAGACTTAAATCCATTACAGTTACAACTGTTGGAACTTTTAGCTTTGCCTCTTAATCATCTTTTTGTGGTGGGGGATGATGATCAGATGATCTATGGTTTTAGAGGCGCTAGTGTAAAGCCGATTTTATCCTTTCAAAAGACGTATCCTGGGGCTAAAGTTGTGAAATTAGTTACCAATTATCGTTCTTCTAAACGGCTTGTATATCACGCTAGAATGTTTATTGAACATAATTTAGCGAGAACTCCTAAAGAAATTAAATCTTTTTCACAAGAACTAGGAAAAGTGGAAATTAAAATAGGTAAAGATTGGATGGAAGAAGCAAAAGCAATAGTTCCTATGATTGAATCTATCTCACCTCATGAGACCTTGGCTATTTTATATCGTTATCAAGAATATGGTGCCTTTTTAAAACTTTTTCTTGGTTTCCAAGGTTATTATCCTTTAGAAATGCCTCTTTACTTTGATAAACTTTTTAAAGTGCTTTCTTTCTTTTTAGAACCTTTTGATTCTAAAAGAGCGCACGATATAGTAGATTTTTTTCATCTCCCTTTGAAGATAAAAGTCACTTCTTTTGAGGAGTTTTTTAAGATTTATTTCGATATTCCTTTTAAAAAAGTGTATGAATTATTAGCCAAAGAAAAGATTAGTTTTCGAAGATTTTGTCTTTTATTAAAAGTAAAACCTTCTTTCTTTTTTGAAGAGTCTTGTTGGATAGAAAAATTCATTTCTTATTTTGGAGGAGTAAAAGCGCTTTATGAATTAAGTAAACAAAAGCAAAAAGGAGCCTTCGATAATGTTCTTTTAGAAACAATTCATAAAACGAAAGGAAATGAATTTGATCATGTTATCTATTTTCATATGGCACCTCCTCAAGAAGTAGAGTTTTTAGAAGAAGAACGAAGAATTAGTTATGTTGCTTTAACGAGGGCTAAGAAAAGTCTTTTGATTACTACCGATTTAGATTCCTACAATAAATATGTAAGAACTTATTTTGAGAACGAAAAATATCAAGATGAGCAGAAAGATTCGTTGCTTTTTAAAAAGCAAACTTTAAATCAAGAAATTGCTTTTAAAGAAAAGAAAGTGGCTTTATTATTAAAAGATCAACAAACGATTAAAAGAAGTTTTTTATATGAGATTAATGAGGAAAAAGATGCCTATTATCAAAGACAAAACCAAACTATTGAAGCTTTAGAAGAACAAGTAGAAAAGGATAAGGAAGCACTTTTTGAAACAGAAGAAGAATGTTCTATAAGAGGTTTGAAAGAGCAGTTTAAATATGATATACTTAAAGGCGAAAAAGGAAGTGCTCAAGATGAAAAAGGATAAAATAGTTAGTTATAGTGTTTTAATAGTAGGAATTCTTTGTTTAGGATTAGGCATTTTTTTGATAGTCAATAGCCAAAGAAATGCATTAGAAAAAGAGGAAAATAGTACTAATCCTTCGATAGAAGAAGTAGATAAGAATGATGAAAATGATATTAAACCAGATGATTCTTCAAATCCTGTGGAAGGAGTAAGTACTCCTAGTCCTGTACCATCAACAAGTCCTAAACCATCAAACAGTCCTATTCCATCACCTAGTTCCGTTCCTTCACCAAGTATAACGCCTGATCCTATAGATACTAGTGAAGCTCAAGTTATTGCCTATTTTGAACAAGAAGATGCTTATATTGAAACGGTTAAAAACAGTAAAGACACTTCCATTATAAATCGCTTAAAAAGTGGATTTATAACGATTGTTGATTTTCTATTCTATGAAAAGCCCATTAAAGGATATACTTTTAAACAATTGACTGAGATAGCTAAATTAAAAGTTGTTAAATTAGCCCTTACCATCGATGCTAAAATCGACCAATATTTTCCGGGATACAAAGCTCAAATCAAAAAGGGGTATGACAACATTAAGTCAAAACTGGTTACGCTTTATTTAAATGTTACCTCAACCGTCTGTGAAAAAGTAGGAAGTACTACTTGTAACCAGGCGAAAGAAGACTTTCAAAATATGAAAGATAGTTTTGGTTTAACTTTTGATTTCTTAAAAGATATAGGAAGTAGTATTACAGGTTCCATTAAGGATTGGTACGAGTCTTTTAGAGAAAAGAATTCATAAAAAGAAAGGAGATACTTCATGATACAGGCAAGTCACGTCACTTTACGATTTGGAAAAAGAACTTTATTTGAAGATGTAGATATTAAATTTACAAAAGGCAATTGCTACGGCTTAATTGGAGCCAATGGAAGTGGAAAATCTACTTTTTTGAAATTATTATCTAAAGAGATTGATACAACGCAAGGCGAAGTTATTTTATCGCCCAATGAACGCGTTGCAGTTTTAAAACAAGATCATTATGCTTATGATTCTTATTCGGTCATGGATACCGTTCTAATGGGCAATGAACCACTATACAAAATTATGAAGGAGAAAGAAGAACTCTACTCGCATACAGAGTTTAGTGAAGAAGATGGAATGCGTTTAGGAGAACTCGAAGCTACGTTTGCTGAACTGGGTGGTTGGGAAGCCGAAAGTGAAGCTGCAATATTA
Organism: uncultured Bacilli bacterium; assembly: GCA_947623935.1. Lineage (GTDB taxonomy): Bacteria > Bacillota_I > Bacilli_A > RF39 > UBA660 > Faecenecus. The sequence goes on from CANQIE010000030.1 coordinate 11,553, forward strand.
CTCAATAATTTAGGAGTCGATGAAGCATTTCATTATGCCTTTATGAGTGAGATTGCACCTAAATTAAAAGTAAAAGTGCTACTTGCTCAAGCCTTGTTTGGGAATCCTGACATCTTACTTTTAGATGAGCCTACCAACAACTTGGATTTAGCAGCCATCAAATGGCTTGAAGACTTTTTAATCAACTTTCCTAATTGTGTTATTGTGATTTCTCATGACCGTTATTTCTTAAATCGTGTTTGTACGCATATTGTCGATCTTGATTACAATAAGATGAAACTCTATATTGGAAACTACGATTTCTGGTATGAATCTAGTCAACTTGCTTTAAAACAAGCCAAAGAAGCCAATAAGAAAAAGGAAGAAAAGATTAAAGAATTACAAGAGTTTATTGCGCGTTTTAGTGCCAATGCGTCGAAAAGTAAGCAGGCGACTTCTAGAAAGAAAATGTTAGAAAAAATTGAGCTTGAGGAGATTCTTCCTAGCTCTAGAAAATATCCATTTATGGAGTTTAAAGCATCACGTCCATCAGGGAAAGAAATCTTAACAGTCGATCATGTTTCTAAAACCATTGATGGTAAAAAGGTGTTAAACGATGTTTCTTTTCAAATGTTAAAAGGGGATAAAATAGCTTTAGTTGGAGCAAATGATATTGCTAAGACCACCTTATTTAAAATATTAATGGGAGAAATTGCTCCCGATGAAGGAACGGTTACGTTTGGAACCACTATTCAAAAATCTTATTTTCCACAAGACAATAGTGCCTATTTTAAAGACGATATAAGTTTAATCGATTGGATGCGAAAATGGTATCAAGTCGATGACGATACGGCATTAAGAAGTTTTTTAGGAAGAATGCTTTTTTCAAAAGATGAAGTATTTAAAAAAGTAAGTGTCTTATCAGGAGGAGAAAAAGCACGTGCTATGTTTTCAAAGTGTATGGCAGAAGGACCTAACTTTTTGATGCTAGATGATCCTACCGCACATTTGGATTTGGAAAGTATCACTGCTTTGAATAATGGTCTTATTAAATACGATTCAGAACTTCTTTTTGCTTCTTTTGACCATCAGTTAATTGAAACGGTTGCTAATCGAATTATTGAAATTCTTCCTGAAGGCATTATTGATCGAAGAATGCATTATGATGATTATTTAGAAGATACACAAGTAAATGAAATACGAAGCAGCAAAATAGAAGTTGTAAATTAGGATAACCTAAACAGGTTATCTTTTTAAGTGTCAAGAAAAGTGTCAAATGAAAAAAGTGAAAAAAGCATACTTTTTAAGAATTCCCTTCATTAAAATTAAAAATTCACCTTAAATGAAAAATAAGAATTCCCTCTTTGAAAACTTAAAAAGTGCGATTTGCATATCAAAAAAATCCTTGTTATAGTGCATTTGAAAGGAGGTATTTTATGCCTATTTATTTGACAAAAGAGGAACAAGACCTCTATAAAAAAGAAATCAAAGAAGGGAAAAGGGTCTTA
>CANQIE010000031.1 GCA_947623935.1 uncultured Bacilli bacterium
GCTAATTTATTTAAATATATTAAAAATATATCTAAATCTATTTAATTTTATCTATTGACTTTTACCAGATGTTCTTTTACTATTTATCTATTTCTATTATAACCCCCCCCAGGTCAACTTTTTGTTTACTTTTTACACTTAAACTGTAAATTCAACAATTTTAAACAAAAGAAAAAGGCCTACTTGAGCTGCCTTTTAACATTTTCAATTGCACTTTTTTCAAGACGTGAGATTTGGGCTTGACTAATACCTAGTTCTCCTGCAATCTCGACTTGTGTTTTACCTATAATAAAGCGTTGATCGATGATATATTGTTCTCTTGGAGATAAAGTTCTTAAAGCATTCTCAACGGACATTCGAATATCTAAATTTTTTTCTTTTAACGATTTATCTTCAATTTGGTCATATAGATAGATGGTATCTCCTCCATCATTATAAATAGGTTCAAACATACTAATAGGATCTTTCAACGATTCAAGAGCGGTAATAATATCCATGGGGTCTTCGCCTAGTTTTTCAGCCAATTGTTCAATCGAAGGTTCTTTCCCTAAATCAAGCATTAACTGTTCTTTTACACGTAACGTTTTATAAGCCAAATCTTTTAGTGATCTACTCACTCGAACCGAACTATTATCGCGTAAATAACGTTTTACTTCTCCTAAAATCATGGGAACTGCATAAGTTGAAAACTTGACTTCATGAGCCAAATCGAAATTATCGATCGCTTTTAAGAGACCTACACACCCCACTTGAAATAAGTCATCCATGTTGTCGCTTCGATTGGTATATTTCTTTAAAATACTTAACACAAGTTTTAAGTTACCATTTACTAATTCTTCTCTTGCGTTAATATCTCCTTCTTGCATTCTAACAAAGAGTCTTTTCATCTCCTCATTACTTAATACCTTAATATTCGCTGTATTCACGCCACTGATTTCCACTTTGTGACGTGCCATATTTTCCTCCTTACCTAGATAGTGAGGAAAAAACAAACTTTTTATACAAAAAAACGATTTACGGATTTAAATCGTTTCTTTTTTTCATAAAAGCTAAGCCTCTATAATTGGGTCTATCAACATATTTTAATAATACGGAGTCCCCTATTTGAATATCAAAATCTTGTTTTGGATTTTCTAAAACCGTCACCGTATAGTATTGTTTTTCATCGTCATAGTCGGTAATTTTTCCTTCTAAAAATTCCTTTTTGTGATCGGATGTAATCACTAGAAATTTGACATTATCAGGAATAACCGGATCACGGTAATTATCAAGTCCTACTTCATCTCTTGTTAAAACGACTTTAGGATATTCTTTATAATAACTATCCATTTCTTCTACCACTTGATCAGTGTAGTGAATTTTTTTAATAAGTGGATGTGGAACGGGCGTAAGATGTAATTTTTCCATTTCACTATATCTTAAAATATCGAGTCTCTTATCAATCCGTTTCTTATCGAGAAAAGCTTCCTTATCTTCTACTTCAATGGTACTCAATACCCGCATCGACAAACCACATTCATGATCGATATAACTGTAAACTAAAATAGGATATTTTTTATTTTTTAAATGAAAGAGTCGATGCATTCTTTTAATATCCTTTTCATCTTCTAATATGAACCATTTTCGATCGAGTTCACGAAAGGTCATTTCTTGGGCTAACATAACTGTACCACCACCTATTTTATTGTACCACAAGTAGACTAAAACCTTTCCTTTTTTTATACAAAAAGTGTCAAGTAAAAAGAAAAAGCCTTTTTTAGGCTTTAAAATCTAATTTAATAAGTTTAGGAACAGAGTCCGTATTTACTTCATTATTAAGTTCTTCATAACTTGCTAATAGACTATTAGCAAGACCTTCTCTTGAAGATTTATTAATTCTGTTTTCTAAGCACATAGCTTCAGCAAAATCAGCACATTCGATTTTGGTTTTATCCCTAGATAGTGCACAAGCAAAAGCGGTATCCATAATCGATAAGGCTAAATCGGGATTATATAAAATATCGTTATAGACTCTTCTTGCTTTTTCGGTTACTTTTAATAAATAAGTGAAAATCAATTCTTTTTCAGTATCACTAAAAGGAACCTCTAGTTTCGTTTTTAAAGCAAAGTCTTTTAACTTTTCTTCCAAGATTTCATACATCACGTCATCCGTAGGTTCTAATACATCCACTTTTTTAAACCTTCTTTTCAAAGCAGCATCATTTTCGATGTAACGTGCATATTCATCACTGGTGGTAGCACCAATCATTTTAATTTGTCCCCGATCAAGATAAGGCTTTAACATATTGGCAAAATCGAGCGTTGATTCACTCGCAGATCCAGCACCAATAACGGTATGAAGTTCATCTATAAATAAGAAAACTTGTTTTGCTTTTTCGACTTCTTTTAAAAGATCTTCACATCTTTTTTCAAAGTCCCCTCGGTATCTTGTTCCACTTACTAAGCTAGAAGTATTGACTTTAACAATTTTATAGTTCTCTAGTGCTCTTGGAACGGTTCCTAGTTGTAACTGATAAGCAAGTCCTTCGACAATGGATGTTTTACCAACGCCAGGAGGACCTACTAAAAGGGCCGATTTTTCTCTCGATAAAAGACTTAAAATCAAATTATGAAGTTCTATATCTCGCCCTACCGCAGGATTGGTAAGATACTTTTGATCGTTAAGACAAGTACCATACTTCGCTAACATTTTAAAAGAAGAAAGTAAAGTTTCTTCCTTGGAATCCTTTCCGTATTTTTCATAAAGGAATGCTAAAAGAGCATCGTCGTCGATAGGATCAAAATCCATTCTATTTCTTCTCTTAAACCAACGTACAGAGTGTTTAGTTAAAAGTTCTTTTTGAAAGCCTAAAAAATCAACTTTTTGGTGTTTTTCAACATAATTATCAAAATTATGTACAGCTGTTAAAAGCTCATCTTCATCCGTATCGTATTCTGAAGTAGGAAACGTATATCCTTTGTATTCCCCTGTAACTAGTTGAGTAACACTTCTATGTTTGGAATTATTAAATAAAAGTCCGCCTTCGATTCCTTCTAAGTGATAGACGGTTTGTTCTATTCTCTGATACTCAATTAATCTTTTTTTCAATACAAAACACATACAAAATGTACAGATACTCATAAAGAACACTTCTTTCTTTTTTAGTAAAATTATCATATCTCAAATGATTTTAAAATACAAGAAAAAGCCTTTTACTTTAGGCCTTTTTGTTTTATTTTGCTTACTAACTGGCTAGCATCTCTTGGTTTAGTATCGTAGTCTTCTACTTCATCCACTAGATAATATAATTGGTCTGCCATTTCCGTTAAAGAAAGGGTACTAAATTCATCTAGTTTTAATTGCTCTTTATAAAGAAGCCTCAAAACATTATTTAAAAATCTACTATCAATAATCGAAGGAGGATATCCTAAAGAAGATAAGGGGTAACCTATTCGATTGACCCTTCTAAAACCACGATCCATAAAGTCATTGATTTGAAGCAATAACGATTTAAGATATGTTTCTTGCGAAGGAGATGCAAAATCATTCATCATAAGACGATACTTACTATATTGAAAAGAAGTTAATTTACTTCCTAGTAAGTAAATATAAGTCAAAAGATCAAGATAAGCATCATTTTTGCCGTCGTATTGATAAAAAACTTGATGAATGCCTACAAAGTGTTCCTCTTGATAACTGGAGGTAACAATAAGATGATGATAAAGTGATAAAAACGCATCAAGCGAATAATGTTCAAAAGGATGAGGTAAGTGAATTTCTTTACTCTGATACTCTTTAGTATAAAGAGCAAGCGTTTTTTCTATATCTTGATCAAGTTCAATTGTATCTATTAAATTCCCTTCTTTATCAAATAACACTTTTATAGAGGGACGAGGGGTATCGACCACCACCCAATCCGAATAGAGTCGTACTTTTCCTTCTTCGGTAAGAACATTGCTAAGTCCCAATTTATGAAGAGCATCTTGTAATTTTTTATTTTCTTTATAAGATATAACTGGCATTTCTTATCCCTCCATTTTTATTTATAATAGCATAGACCTTTCTAAAAGACAAACAAGAACTTATCTTTTAAGACGAAACGTAAAGAAATCATACTGCACAATAGGATATTTTTCTTTTAAAGAAGAAATCCAGGGTTCATCTTTTTCTAAAGAAGCATTATACCAAGAATAGAAATAAGGAGTTTGAAATTGTGTTTTGTTTAAAAGACGAAGAAACATGGGATACGAATAGATTCTTCTTTTAATTTCCAAAGACTTTCCTTCTAACAAGGACCGAAAATAGTTAATACTAGAGCCATTGGTAAAAGTACCAATAATGCTACCTTCTTTGGTTAAATGTTTCTTTAATTTAAGGAGAAACTTTGCTGGATCTTTTACGCGTTCCAATAAGTCTCCAATTAAGATACAATCGTATTTCTTTTCTTTAATAGCCCTAAGACTACGATATACTTTGCCTCTTTTACAAGCAAAATGACGTAAAAAAGGATTCTTCTCAATTCCCTCGATCAAAGGAATTTTAAAACGATATTTTAAGATAAGTAGAGTTACTCCTAACCCAGCATCCAGTTCTAAAAGGGAATCTACTTTTTCAATCAAAGGAAAAGAAGATGATTTGATTTGGTCAAAAGCAAAAGTAGAAAAATGCCATTTACTTTCAAAATAGGCTCTATTTTTATAGAGAATAGGATAAAATTTTGTTAAATCTTTTCGAAAAGAAGTTCCTAAATAATGATGAATAAAAGCATCATGACAGAGTAAAAGACGATAATTTAAGTTTAAAATGCGTAAGGATAAATCGTTATCTTCAATGTATCCTGGAGAATAGTTTTCGTCAAGACGTCCTATTTTTTGGATAACTTCACGTTTGATTAAAAGACAGAACCCAATTAAAAATACTTTTTCTTCCCAGCGAGTGGAGTCTGAAACATTGTTCTTTTTGGCGAGGCGCTGCATCTGTTTTAAATCCGTATAAGTAAAATCTACACCCTGTAAATTTTCATTTTGATTACAAACCGCTCCCACGGCTCCTACTTTAGGATGACTATAAAGTGCTTTTTTTAAATTCGCTAAATAGTTTGGTGTCACAATCGTGTCGTTATTTAATAAAAGAATATCGTTTCCTTTGCCGGCCAGTGCTATTCCTTGATTGCAGCCTTTAGGGAATCCTGCATTTTTATTGTTGAAAAGGACTTTGATATCTTTTTGTCGTTTTAAATAAGTTTTGGTCCCATCGGTCGAATGATTATCAATAATAATGATTTCATAGGTCCCTTTTTCAGTGTATTTTCGAATACTTTGTAAACACTTTTTAGTGTACTCTAATTGGTTGTAAGTCAAAATGATGATGGACGTTTTTCTTTTCATAACTCCTCCTTTTATTTATATATGTAAAAGAAAAAGAAGAGTCACAAAAAAGCACTTGATCTAAACCAAGCACTTCTTCTTTTAAATGTATAAATGTTCCTCTCTTTTGGGATGTGGGAAAACATCGCGTTCTTTTGCATATTTCGGAACTAAAACGACTTTTTCCTCCTTCAAACTTTGAGGCACATCGATGACCCTTTGATTTCTACTTCCTTTAAAGTAAAGATCTAAGCTTCGCTCTTCTAAAAGAAAAGGGCCATCCACTAAAACATCGACGTAATCTAATACTTTACGCATCTTTTCATCTTTTAAAACTTCTTCGTACAAGTAACCGGTATAACACCAAACGGAAAGACCTAACTTTTTAGCATATTTAGCAATTTCATAGCATGCATCCGGCTGATATAGGGGGTCCCCTCCCGATAAGGTAATACCATCTTGTCCTTCGAGTTCACGAAGCGCCAATTTTACATCTTCCAAGTCGACTTCCATACCACCATCTACTTTCCAGGTTTCTGGATTGTGGCATCCTTTACAGTGATGAGGACATCCTTGTGTCCAAAGAACGGCACGGATTCCTTCCCCATCGACAATGGAATCTTTCTGTAAATCGGCTGCTAATCTTATTTTCATAGATTAATGACTAGAAGCAAGAATACCTTCTGTACCATGTTTTACACGGTCACGTTCTTCTGCTTTCTTTCCGTTGTTAAAACGATCTGTCGTTCCTACAAGGTATCCTGTAATTCTTCTAATGCGTTCAAATCTTACGCCTTCTCCAATCATTCTTTCATTATCTTTCATAATATTTTTCCTCCTCTTATCTTCCACAGCAAGTTAAACTTGCATTTTTAACTCTTTCAACCGTAACGCCCTCGCCCTCTTTACGACCACATCCTGGGCATACATCTCCGATAACACCGGTGTAACCACATACAGGATCACGATCGACTGGGTGATTGATAGCACCATATCCAATATCATTATCGTGCATGATACGAACAATTTTCTCAAATGCTTCCACATTGTTTGCGGTATCTCCATCCACTTCGATATAACTGATGTGTCCACCATTGGTATATTTATGATAAGGACCTTCGAGTTTCAACTTATCAATAATCGATATATTGTAATATACGGGAACATGGAACGAATTCGTATAGTATTCTCTGTCTGTAACCCCTTCGATAATACCGTAAATCGATTTGTCGATCGCGGTAAATCTTCCCGATAATCCTTCGGCAGGAGTTGCAATGAGCGAGAAATTAAGTTTGTATTCAGAAACATACTTGTCGCATCGTTCTCTCATAAATTTAATAATTTCAAGTCCTAATTCTTGACTCTTCTTGCTTTCTCCATGATGTTTTCCCGTTAACGCTTTCAAACATTCAGCAAGGCCTATGAAACCAATCGTTAATGTTCCATTTTTAAGAACCGGTTTTAATCGTTGGTTTGGACGAAGTCCTTTTGAATTAATCCAAACACCTTGACCTAATAAGAATGGAAAGTTATAGACTTTCTTACTACATTGAATTTCAAAACGTTCAAGTAATTGGTCTTTTACTAAATCCATCAAATCGCCAAGTTCTTTATAGAAGCCTTCCATATCGGCTTTCTTTTCACCTTGAACAATACCATGTTTAATACCTAGTCTTGGTAAGTTGATCGAGGTAAACGATAAGTTTCCACGACCTGGAACCACTTCTAAGTCAGGGTTAGCAGGGTTTGCCATAACACGAGTACGGCATCCCATATAAGCAATCTCGGTTCTATAATCTCCTTCTTTATAATAAGGAAGGTTAAACGATGCATCGATAAAGGCAAAGTTTGGAAAAAGTCTTTTAGCAGAAACCTTACAAGCTAAATGGAACAAATCGTAGTTCTTATCCCCTACTTCGTAGTTAAGTCCTTCTTTGACTTTAAAAATTGAAATTGGGAAAATTGGGGTTTCGCCTTTTCCAAGTCCAGCATCAAGGGCATACAAGTAATTTTTAACAACCATTCTTCCTTCTGGAGAAGTATCCGTTCCAAAGTTGATTGATGAGAATGGAACTTGTGCTCCTGCTCTTGAGTGCATAGTATTTAAGTTGTGAATAAAAGCTTCCATTGCTTGATAGGTAATTCGATCCGTTTTAGCAAGTGCTTTTTCATAAGACGTACGGAAGATTTTTTCTACTTGTTCACTCTCTTTATAATAACTTCCAAAAACTTCTTCAATATCGAATTCGATTGATTTTAAATGGTCAATATCTTTAACGATGTTATCCCATTTAAGAAGTCCTACAAATCCTAATAAATCGAAGTAATCGTAAAGCATTTGTTTAAATTGTTTACGGAAAGTTTTCAAAACACCTGGAGCCATAAAGTAATCAAAGGCAGGGATACTTTGACCACCATGTTGGTCGTTTTGGTTCGACTGAATAGCAATCGCTGCAAGTGCTGAATAACTCATGATATCTTGTGGGCAACGTAAGTGTCCATGTCCTGTTGAAAAACCATCTTTAAATAATTCATTTAAATCGATTTGACAACAAGTGGTAGTTCCCATCGGTAGAAAGTCCATATCGTGAATATGAATTTGTCCACTATCGTGGGCTTCGGCAAAACGGGGTTGCATTAAATACGATTTAGCAAATTCTTTAGCAAGGGTACTACCATATTGAAGCATGGTTCCCATTGGGGTATTACCATCGACGTTTCCATTTTCTCTTTTTGCATCTTCATCTTTGGCATCCTTTAACGTAAGGGACTCAATTGCTTTCGTTAGTTTGTGGTAACGCATTTGGAAGATCTTGCGTGATTCCGATCTTCTTTCACGATACGACGCAAACGATTGTAATACATCTTGATATTTTAAATCATGTAATTTTTTTTCGATCAAGTCTTGAATATCTTCAATCTTAATTAAATCGATTCCTTGATAACCTTTCTTGATCGCATCCAATACCGCTACAAATACTTTATTGGTATCTTCTTCGGTGTATTCTTCATTTGTAACACTATCGAATCCTTTCTTGATTGCAAGAGCAATCTTTTCCTCGTTGAAAGCAGTTTTTTTACCATCTCGTTTAACTACTTTCAATGCGAAGGCATCCTTCGCTGTTGTAACCATTTTACCACCTCTCCATCTTATAAACTCTTGTATTTTTAATACACCTTCATTGTAGTATTTAACTATGCAAAAATCAATACGATTTTGCATACTTTTTTGACCCCAAAAATTGATTTCCTTATAGGATAAGGATTTCTTAAAAAAATTTTTTTATAATTTGACGCAACTTTACATTTTCCGAGACACATTTTCGACCTTTTTAATTTAAAAAATATTGCAAAGGTTGTTTTTTCACTTGTTACTCAAAAGTTAATTCCTTTATTTTATAAGGGTTTTGTATTTTTGACTCGCAATAAAAATAGACCTTTGCATTTTTTCACTTTTGCAAAAGGTCTATTTTGTACTAGAACACACGTTTAAGATTTTAAAGCTTCTAAGGGCACTAAACTAAGCGATAATTTCTTTTTTTCGAGGTTAATTTCATAGACGTAACACTGGACGATATCACCCACTTGAACGACCTCCTTGGGATCCCTTACAAATGACTTTGAAAGGTGGGAAATATGAGCTAATCCATCGTCGTGTAAACCGACATCGATGAAGGCTCCGAAATCAACGACATTACGAACCGTTCCTTGAATCTTATCTCCGACATGTAAGTCTTCTAATTTTAAAATATCACTTCTTAATAACGGCTTAGGCATATTGTCTCGTGGATCCCTATTAGGACGTATTAAGGAAGAAACAATATCTTTTAAAGTGTATGGATCTATTTTTAGCTCTTTTTCAAAATAAGCATAATCGATTTGTTCTAACACTTTAACCAGTTCTTCTTTTCCAATATCGTAACTACTAAATCCTAATTCTTTTAAAAGACGTTCGGTTTGATCATAGTTTTCGGGATGAATAGACGTTTTATCTAGTGGATTACTTCCATCGACAATTCGCATAAAACCAATCGACTGTTCAAAAATCTTAGGCGTAATTCCTTTAATCTTTTTAATTTCACTTCGAGAAACAATATGTCCCACTTGATCACGATATGAAAGAATCGCATCAATGGCTCTTTTAGTAAGTCCTGAAACGTAATGAAGAAGGGCATCACTTGCCGTATTGATATTGACACCTACTTGGTTTACCGTCTTTAAAACAACAAAGTTTAAGGATTCATCCAACTTCTTAGGTGCAACATCGTGTTGATAAAGTCCTACTCCTATGCTTTTAGGATCGATTTTAACCAGTTCTGCTAAAGCATCTTGTAAGCGCCTTGCAATACTAATAGCACTTCTTTTTTCAACCGTTAAATTAGGAAATTCCTGAATAGCTAATTTAGAGGCTGAATAAACGGACGCCCCTGCTTCACTTACAATCACGTATTCTACTTTTCGTTTTGCTTCTTTGATACAATCGGCAACAAAAGCTTCTGATTCACGAGAGGCAGTTCCATTTCCAATCGCAATGATATCGACTTTATACTTATCAATTAACTCTAATATTTTCTTTTTACTTTCTTCAATTTGGTTATGAGGTTCGGTTGGATAAATAACGGCAATTTCTAAAAGTTTTCCGGTAGGATCTAAGACTGCTAATTTACAGCCGGTACGAAAAGCAGGATCAAAACCCATGACTACTTTCTCTTTAATAGGAGGTGTCAACAAAAGTTTTTCTACATTCTTAGAGAAATTATCAATGGCCACAATTTCGGCTTTATCTTTTAAATCACTTCGAATTTCTCTTTCGATACTAGGATAGATTAACCTCTTAAGACTATCTTCAATAGAATTCATGATATAAGGATAAACAAACGAAGATGGATTTTTTACGACTTTTCGTTCTAAGTATGAAACAATTTCTTTCTTATCGACATCAATCGAAACGGAAAGAATCCCTTCTTTTTCTCCCCTGTTGATCGCTAAAACACGATGGGCTTTAATACTCTTAACCGGTTCCTTAAAATCGTAATACATCTCATATACTTTTAATTCATCGACACTATTCTTCTTTTTATTAGAGGAGATTATTCCATGATAATAGACAAACTTACGAATTTCTTTACGGTAGAGTGCATTATCACTAATTTGTTCCGCAATAATGTACATAGCTCCTTGAATCGCCTCTTCCACGGTCTTTACTTTATCGGATACATATTTCTTTGCTTCCATTTCCAAAGTACTTAAGGTTGGAAACTTTAACATATAAATAGCAAGTGGTTCTAATCCATTTTGTATGGCCTCTGTTGCTTTCGTTTTCTTTTTCTCTTTGTATGGACGATACAAGTCCTCTACTTCCACTAACTTTTGACACTTTAAGATTTCTTCTTTTAATTCGGGAGTCAACATTCCTTTTTCATCAATTAAACGAATAACTTCTTCTTTTCGCTTAAAAAGATTGGCTTGGTATTCATAGACTTCACTAATACTTCGAATGACTTCTTCATCTAGTGATCCCGTCATCTCTTTTCGGTACCTTGCAATAAAAGGAATGGTATTTCCTTCTTGTAATAAAGTTAAAACGATTGAAACTTGTTTCTCCGTTATATTTAAATTCTGGCTTATTTCTTTAATAATGGTTTGATTCATACATCTATCCTCCGTTTTTATTTTAACAAAAAAAAGACATAAAAAAAAGGATATTGACACCTCTTTACGAGGGAATTAATATCCTAAACGAACGATTTCAAAAGTAGCATTACAAAGTCCAAATGATGAAGTTACACTTTCGTTTTCAAACAGTAAATCAAATTGAGCTCTCTTATCTCTTCCAATGGCACTACCACGATCTAAGACAATAGCATAAATATCTTTTCCAATGGACGTACAATTATTAATTTTAACGATACTTCCAAAAGGATATCTTTTATCCGCAGCCACAATCCGGATTACACCATATTCTTCGTCTTCATAATAGATATTATTTCTTACATTGTATCCCGAAGCTGTTTTTCCAGAACAACCCACACAATCAGGACCATAACCGGTTATAATTCCTTGAAAGGTTTCAAATACTTCCTCTTTAGGAGTCTTTTCTTCTCCTTTTACTTTCATTTCTATTTCTTTTTCTTCTATTTTCTCTTCTTCCTCTTTTTGTTCTTCTTCTATTATAACTTCTTCTTTAGGTCTATAGTTCAACTCTTCCTCTTTAATCATCGCAACATATCGATAAGGATAATCAAGAGAAGTCTTAACTACTTCTTTAGTAGAAAAGGAATTAATTACGCCTAAAAACAGCATCGTACTTGCAACTAAAGTTATTTTAAAATATATTCTATTCTTCATTATTTCTCCTTTTTTTGAAAGACGAATAAAATCTATTGTACCACAAAATATGCATTTTCCAACAAAAAGAGAACAAAATTTATTATTTATTACGTAGAATATTAAAAGAGGTATGCTTTATGAACGAGTTTTCTCCTGCCATCTATTCGGGAAGTGCAGTATTCATTGCTTATTTAATTTGTCAAGAATTTAATGCCAATGAACTAGAAGATATTGGTAACTGGTTTATGCTTTTTGGACAGTTTATTGTTACCTATTCTGGCTTTCTTCCTTCAAACGATAATAATTCTAATACACCCGATTTAGATACCGTTAAGAAGGCTCTTAAAAAAATCGAAGATGAAATTGACTCCATAAAGAAAACTCATCCATAATGAGTTTTCATATTACTTATTTAATTAATGTTTATTTTTTTATAGGAGCAAGTACAATGCGGAACGAATCGCCACCGTTTCCCGCATCACCATAGGTTCGTACGTAGCAGAACACTCCTGCATTCAAACCATCACTATGACTTCCGCCACGGATAACCCACGGTAGAGAAGAACCAGAAAAATAATTACTATCTCCATACCATCCTGCTGTTTCTGATAAAGCATGTCCATAACATACTTCATTAGAGCATGCTGTTGCAGCTGAATCTCCACTATATAAATCATAGTATTTTTCATCTGGTATTTGCTTTTCTCCTGCCTCATCTGTAAATCCAGAGAAAGATTTCATCGGCTTCTTTGTATCTTCTTCTTCTAAACCACCCATGACACGTTCCCAGGATCCTCCACTCATGTCATATACTCCTGTGATATTTCCTGTTGTTGATGCTTTTTGACCATTTGTTGAATCATAGGAATCGTCACAAGTTGCAACTCCTGTTTTATAACTATTACAACTATTCATAGTTACTTCTTTACTATTTATATCATAATTACTATTTCCATATTTTCCATACTTACTTTGTGACAAATAGGCAACTGAACCCCATTCACTATTCTTACTCATATGCGTATCTATATTTCCACCAGTAAATCCATATTCCTCTGTATTCGTTTCCATCTTTTGAGATACTGTGAATGCCGTTGCAATTTGTACATTTCTCCATGATGTTGTATTTGGTTTAATGTAAGGGCTTAATGTAGTTACATTACAAGTGGTTGCATTATTACAAGATGATTTTGGACTTGACTCAAACTTTCCAAACCATATTCCTGTTAATTTGTCATCTCCAAAAGTAAAGGCTGGATGTATCATATAATTATCATTTGCTTGATTACTTGTTCCATTTATAAAATTGATTC
>CANQIE010000032.1 GCA_947623935.1 uncultured Bacilli bacterium
AATAAGAAAATATTAAATAGAAAGGGATCAATCAATTAGAAATTAATTAATATTTCTATAAGATTGATTATACGTGACATAAAATGAATTTTAATTATAAATTAAGTGAAAAGGTTAAAGCATTTATAACAGATGCTAAATTAGAAGAAATTAGTATTGGGTGTTCTGATTCTCAAGTTTTTAAAATTGAAAAGTTAGATAAAATTTACTTTATTAAAATCTCGTCTAAAGGAAACCTTACCTCAGAATATGAAAAACTTAAATGGCTTGACAGTAAGTTAAATGTACCTAAAATTGTTTTATATGATTGTACAGATGATACAGAATATTTGATTACTGAATCTATCGGTGGTGAAATGGTATGTTCAGCATATTATTTAAATAATCCAGAAATAGGTATTAAAGTAATTGCTGATGCATTTAAACAAATATATAAAGTAAATATTGAAAATTGCCCTTTCAATGTTTCCATTGATTATAAATTATCGTTAGTCGAAAATAATGTAAAAAATAATTTAATCCATTTAGAAGATTTAAAAGAAGAAACTGTAAAAAAATTTGGTAGTTTAGAAAATATCGTTAAATTTTTAAAAGACCATAAGTTTGATGATGAACGCTGTTTTTCTCATGGAGATACCAGTTTGCCAAATATCTTTGCGTCAGGTGATGCATTTACTGGCTTTATTGATGTTGGTGAATGTGGCATTGCGGATAAGTGGTTTGACTTGGCTATTTGTGAAAAATCAATCAGAAGGAATTATGGTGACCAATATGTTCCAAAATTTTATAAGGAATTAAATATAGTTCCTGAACGAGATAAAATTGATTATTATTTATTAATGATGGAACTATATTTATAATAAATTTTTTATCAAATTTTCAAAATGCACCATATTTGACTTGAATGAGTTTTGTTAAGTGGTTATATAGTAAAATATGAAAAAAATATTAAGACACCACTATTTTAGCTTTATTTTATAAGAAGTAAATAGAATTGTGGTTTCATTCATCTTATGCCCATTAAATAAATACCTAAAAAGGAGAAAAATAACTTTTCTCTTTTTAATATACTGCTTTTTTATTGTTGTCTACTATTTGGGTTCCACATCAAACATAGCGTTTTTTTAAATGGTATTTTGTTTTTACTTATGCTATACTTAAAATAGAAAGGATAATAAAAATAATGAAAGAAAATCAAATTGATAAAAAAGCTTTTCGCGATATCAGTTATGGAATGTATGTAGTAACCAGTTTCCAAGATAAAAAAGTAGGTTGTATTATCAATACACTTACCCAAGTTACAGGAGGAGATCATCCGGTTATTTCCATAAGTCTTAATAAAGAAAATTATACAAACGAAGTGATCCGTCAAAAAAGAAAATTTGTGGTATCTATCATCTCCGAAGAAACAGACCCTAATTTAATTGCCCGTTTTGGTTTTTCTTCTTCCAAAGAGGTAGACAAGTTTGAAAGTTTTAATTTTATGGAAGACGAACAACTTCCGGTGTTGACGGATAAGATGTGTGCATATTTCATTTGTGAAGTAGAAAATAGGATAGAAATGGATACACATGATTTATTCTTAGCAAGAGTGACTAAGGCAGTTAAGTTATCGGATTTTAAACCGATGAGTTATCAATATTATCATGAAGTTATCAAGGGTAAAGCTCCTAAAAAGGCACCTACTTATCAAGAAGAAGAGGAAAAAAAAGTCGATAGTGAAGAAGTATGGGTCTGCCAGGTTTGTGGCTATGTTCATAAAGGCCCGTTAGAAGATGGATTCACTTGTCCTATGTGTGGTGTGGATAAAAGTCATTTCATGCGAAAAGAATAAAGAGTACGATTAAAAAGATGTTATCTTTTGTATAAATATGATATACTTAATAAGAATAAAAGAGGGTGAACAAAATGGAAGAAAAGAAAAAGAAAAAAGGTGGAATTGATTTGACCGTAATCGGATGTGTTCTCTTAATTATATTACTTACTGCCCTTGCGGTGTTGCCTCCTGTTCTTCGAATTACTTTACCAGATAGAATTATTCCTGCTCCTTCGGAAGAAAACAATGATTCTTCTCTAGAAGATGAGGGGAGTGCTAATGAAACAGTGCTTGTTTGTACCAAACCAGAATCAAACCAAGATACTGTTACTGAATACAAAGAACAATACAATTTCCGGGATGATTTGGTTTATCAAATTACATATACGGAAACTAAAACTTTGCAAGAGGAATCGACGATGACACTAGATAGTCTACTTGCTACTTGTGAAGAAAGTATAACCTTATCGCAAGAAGTCGAGGGTGTCCAAATGTTTTGTGGCTCCTCTCAAGAGAATGCGATCGAGAAAACCACCGTTGTTCTTTATGACTTATTAGATAGAGATAGCCTTCTAGCAGTTGAAAACGAATTCACCCTAGATTTCCTGGAAGCTCCAACCAAAGAGCAAGTGACTGCGACTAAGGAAGCAAACGACTATTTTTGTAACTAAGAAAAGTAAAAAAACTTTTCTTTTTTTGGGATAATGTTATCTTTCACTCTTTCTTATTGGAATATGCTATAGTGATAAAAATAATAAAGGAGGATAAAGATGGACGCCTTAATTACCCCAAAACTATTACAATTATTGATGATTGGAATTACTTTTTCCATTTTTAGTATGGCTTTAGTACAAAAAATGAAAATGCTTCCACTTTTCAATAAAGATTATAAAATATGGCTTTTAAATCTTTTGGTATCGTTTGCCCTAGGGATTCCTTTTACGATGTATTTTTATCAAGAAAATATTGGGGCATCACTTTGGGTATCACTCTTTGGTTTTATAGGCGCATCTACTTTGTATGAAGCCTTAAAAAGTCAGAACTTAATTACCTATAAACCAAAGTCTTCTCCTAATACCAATACAAAGGAAGATACCATCACCATTCCTAAAAGTCATCAAATAAAATAAGGAGCTTGTTAGCTCCTTATATTTTTTATAAATAGAAAAAAGGGAAGAATATAGGAAATAACTAAAACGATTCCGCTATAAAGAGAAAGATTTAAAGGAATATAGATACTTCCAAAAAGAAGGAAGAGGACGACTAAAGTAAGGGCTTTTCTTTTCTTTTTTTCCTCCTTTAATCCAAAAATACTTTCGATTCCCTGCTTTAAAAGTAAGAAAATGCTTCCCAAAAGAAGAATAAAATCAAATAAGAAATGCATCGATAAAAGAACTTCTAAGCGTTCAATAATTTTTAAAAAGGTAATCTTTTTAAGCAAGATTGTGAAGGGATATTGATAGTATAGAGCAAGATCGATTCCCAGTACACTAATGGTGACAAAGAAGAAAATCCAGATTAAAAGATTGGAAAGCAAGTAGCTTTTAATAATCGTCCAACTACTTTTTCTTTTATCAACCATTTGATTTTTAGGAATCATTAAAAGAAGGAGTAAAGGGGAAGTCGTAAAAAAGGCATAATAGAAAATGGCTTTGAAAAAGCTAGAAGAGGGTTCAATAAAGAAAGGACGCACTTGTTCTATATCGATGTAGTTTGAGATTCCAAGAAAGGAAATCGAAAGTAACAGAAGAAAAAGATAGAATAGGATTTCACCCGTACGAAAGAGAGCTTTGCTTCCTTTGTAAGATAGATAATAGATCAAAAGTAAAAAGGTAAGACTAATGACGATTAAGGATATCTCTTTAGCCATACTATATTTGATATAAGAAGCAATAGAAGAAGTTAAAAGAACACTTATAAAGATAAGCCCTACAAATAAAAAAATACGAAAAAGTAGGGAAATAGGTTTTGAAAATGAAGCATTTATTTTTTCAAAAAGATTTAAGTTTTCTTTCTTTTTCCAAATCGATAGATACATAAATAAGGGAAGAAGTCCAAGAACAGTCCCCAGTAAAGCTACGATTAAAACTTCATTTTTTGAAAGCCTAAATAAGGTATTAGTCATAAAAAGGAGAAAAAGACTTTTCGTCAAAAAGAAAGAGAGATAGGCGATTTGTCTATCGGATACTTTATTATCTTGATTCATAATTTCCTCCTTCTTGTTTTAGACTAGCACTTTCTACTTTGGTTTGAAAGGTAATTTCATAACTTAGATGCTGAAATAAATTTTCTTTATGGGTTTTATAGTAAGAATAATCATTTCTATAAATCAAGGTAGTAAAGTGTAATAAATCAAGGTTTTCTTCTTTTAATCTTTGAAAAAGAGAATCTACTCTTCTTCGTACTTCTTCTTCAAAAAGAATCTTTCCTTTTTCTTTATCTCCATCAAAGAAAAGCGTACTTTGAAAGGTAATATGAATCTGATTTTTAGAAGTCGTAACTAAAGTATTATTTTCATCGACGGTTATTTTTTTATCTTCTAACGTAATGTTCATTTTTTGAATTTTGTTTGCAAGAAAAAGATAGGCATTACTTTCTTCTAAAGAAAGATATTTTACTTTTTGATCCTTTACATAAGCAAGTCCTAAAATGATAGGATTTTGATTGAAACCTACGACTGGAATGACCGATGAATCTTCTTCTAAAATAAGACGAACTAAATCTTCTAACGTTAAAAGAAACGATTCACTTCTAGTGGCTTGATTTACTAATAGTAGGTCTTCGATCGAAGGAGAGGCATCATCCGTTTGTAACAGTTCTTTAGGAGTTACTTCTTTGGCAAGGACGATCGAGAAGTTGTTTCTAGAAGTCTCTTCTTCTAGAAAAAAAGAAAGCATTTCTTTTAAATGATTTTGCACCATCGCTTCATCTACTACCAGGAGTTGTAAGTGTGATAAAAAGATTTTTTTATTGGATTCTAAATAGAGGTTTTGAAAAGCCTCGTCGATGGTTTTACCCTTACTTTCTAGAAAGCGTAAATCGTAAGTCGATTTTCCTTCTTCTTTTTTGGGAGATAAAAGACTTGCTGTCAAAACGATTTCCTCATTTTCATTTGATAAAGCAATTGCATTAATGATACCTAATTCATTTAGTTCGGTATAACTAACACATCCAGTAAACAAGAAAAGAAGTATAAAAAGAAATAGAATTTTTTTCATTCGGACCTCCCGCGTACTTTGTTTTTAGAAGTTAATAAAGGATTTCTATAACGCACTTTAGATGGATTTGTCTTGATGAGAGCATCTCGTTGTTCACTTGGAACATAAGGAGCAAAAGGAGCAAGATAAGGCTTTCCAAAGGAATGAAGACTAGCTAAATGAATGATTAAGAAAGTGCCTCCTAAAAAGATGCCATAGATTCCAAGAAGGGTAGCAAGAAAGAGTAAGAGGAAACGCCAAAAGCGAATAGCAGAAATCATTTCAATGGAGGAGAAGAGAAGTCCAGAAATAGCGGAAATAGCAATAACAATAATCATAATCGGAGAGACGATTCCAGCATTCACAGCAGCATCTCCTAACACTAGTCCCCCTAAAATAGAGACCGCGGTTCCCATACTGGAAGGCATCCTCGTATCACTTTCTCTTAAAATTTCAAAAGTGATTCCCATTAAAAGCGCTTCGATTAAAGCAGGGAAGGGCACCATTTCTCTTTGCGCAGTAAAGTTAATAAGTAGGTCCAAAGTCAAGGCCTCTTGATTATGCGTCGTTACAGCAATATAAAAGGCCGGAATAAAAATCGCAATCAGAAAAGCAAAGAGTCTAATAATACGGATAAACGTAATATTGACTGGTTTTTGATAATAATCGTCCGATGTATGAAAAAGATCGATTAAAAAACAAGGAATGATTAACACATAAGGACTGTTGTCAACAATAATAGCTAGTTTTCCTTCGAGTAAGGCCATACTCACTAAGTCCGGTCGCTCGGTCGATAAAATAGTAGGAAATATTTTGATAAAGCCTTCTTCTAATTCTTCTTTGATATAGCCACTATCGATAATGCCGTCAACATTGATTTTTTGTAAGCGCTTTTTGACTTTTTGTACTAACTTATCTTCAACGATATTTTCCATATAGATAAGACCTACTTTGGTCTTGGTTTCTTTTCCAATTGTAAGCGCATCTAACCATAAGTGTTTACTCTTAATGCGTTTCCTGACAAGTCCTAGATTTTTATTAAAGTTTTCCGTAAAAGCATCTTTAGGTCCTTGAAGAGATTGCTCGTTTTGTGCTTCTCCAATGCCGCGATCGAGGCTCATTTTAGTCTCAACGCCAAAAATTTCTTGATTATTAGTTATTACAATCGTGTAACCATTATAAAGGGAATCGATCAGTTCCTTATAATCTTTAATTTCTTTGATGTGGTGCCCTGGCATGGAATTCATAAAATAAGTATAAAGCGAGAGAATAGGAATTTTCTTTTCAATAATTTGCGCAAGATATTTAAGAACAAACTCGTTGATATCTTCACTACTAGAAAGGACTTCATTAAAGACCAAAGTTACTTTTTTTTGATCGACTTCAATCTCTCTATAAATAAAATCAGAACTATTTCCTACGTCTTTTTTAATTTGGTCAATAATCTCCTGCATCGGATTTCCTTCTTTCTTATTTTTAGTATGGCAAAAGTTTTCTAAAGTATGACCCTAAAATAAACTAGGAAAGTATTTGAAAATCCTTTATAATAAAGATGGCGATGAAGTATGAAAGAATTAGAAAAAATAACGATTTTAAAACAAGATCATTTTGGTGATGGTCTAGGTAAAATTGATAACGAATGGATTTTTGTAAAGCAAGGTCTAGAAGGGGAAGTTGTAGATATAACGATAACTTCTGAAAAGAAAAACTTTAAAAGAGGAAAGATAGAACATATTTTAGAAGTCTCTCCCTTAAGACAAGAAGCACCTTGTCCTTATTATGGTGTATGTGGAGGATGTCAGTTACAACATGAGACTGAAGAAGGACAAACTCATTTTAAAGAAGCCAAAATAAAAGAGATTCTTTCTCGTTATGCATCTTACGATGGATCGATTGCACCTTTAAAAAAAGGACAAAGTTTTCATTATCGTAACAAAGTAGTTCTTAAAGTAAAAGATCATTACCTTGCTTTATCAAAAGAAAAGACTAATGAATTGGTTCCAATCGAAAAATGTCTTTTACTTCCCGACAAAATGAATGAGCTAATTGAAAAGATACAAGTCTATTTAAATGAATCTTCTCCTTTTCAAGAAATCCAAATTCGTATGAACCAGAAAGAGGAGTTTCTTTTATCCATTCAAGGAAACATCGAGTTAGAAAAATTTCTTGCTCTATTAAAAGATTTCGAAGTATTACAAATGGAACAAAACAATAAAACCATCTATCAAAAATCCCCTTTTATAATGGAACTATTAGGGTTTACTTTTGTCCTTTCCTCTTCCTCTTTCTTTCAAGTTAATAGAGAAATGACACCGATCTTGTATCAATGTGTTTTAGATATCGTTAAAGAAAAAAGACCTAAAACATTACTTGATTTGTATTGTGGAACAGGTACGTTAGGTCTTCTTGCCAGTCCTTATGTAGACCAAGTAATAGGAGTTGAGGTGGTGGAAAGTGCTATTCAAAATGCCCATCAAAATAAAGAACTAAATCACCGCAGTAATATTACTTTTTATAAAGGAAAAGTAGAAGAAGTTATTACATCTTTGTCCTCTTTTGATTTTGTAATTGTAGATCCTCCTAGAAAAGGACTTGATCTTCAAACGAAAAAAGTTTTAAAACAAATGATGCCTAAAGACATTTGCTATGTCTCGTGTGATCCCATTACGTTAGCAAGAGATTTAAATGAACTACAAGAACTCTATAAAATAGATAAAGTGATGCCCGTAGATATGTTTCCTAATACCTATCATGTCGAATGTATTGTTCATCTTTCTCTAAAAGAAGAATAGTCACCAAAAAAGTTTTTTCTACTATGTTATAGTAGGAAGGTGAAAAATGAATAATTCGAGTGAACAAAAAGCGACCATTTATCTAGCAAGTTTTGATCGCATTTTAAAAAAGATGGGCAATGCTATGCTTTATCCAAGACTTACGAATGATTTAACGATCGATTTTATTCGCTGCATGATTCCGCATCATTTAGCGGCGATTGAGATGTCTTCTAACTTATTGCGGTTTTCTATGTATCCCCCTTTAGTTCAAATAGCCAACAATATTATAAAGACACAACAGGAAGAAATTAATAAGATGCAAGAGATTGCAAGAACTAGAGAAATCACTATGAACACCAAAGAGGAACAAGAAAAGTATTTTAACCGTTACTTTGAAATCGTAAAGACTATGTTAAACGAAATGCAAAATAGTGCACGCACAAGCGACATCAATTTAGATTTTACTACCGAAATGATTCCGCATCATGAAGGAGCCATTCAAATGTGCCAAAATGTGTTATCTTTTTCGATTGATCCAAGACTTCGTGCTCTAGCCCAAAAAATTATTCAACAACAATCCGAGGGAGTTGAACAGTTAAAACAAATACGGAGTCTTTTAATCAGGCGTTAATGGTTTTAAATAAAAAAACATGGCAATTATTACCAATCACTGTTATCTTGTAAAAAAACATAATTTATGGTATAGTATAGTTGTCTTATGAAAGACGTAAAATAAAAAAGGATACGTTTGATTAGCAGAAATCAAATGCTTTCCCATAGGGTTTGCATCTGAAATCAACAATCGTTGAAATCAGATGCTTTTTTCTATTTTAAGAGTAAAATAATTACTACTAAGAATAGAAGGAGAATTATGGTAAATAGAGAGAACTCTCTTTTCGTCATAAACTCATCTCCTTTCTTTTATCAAAAGATAAAAAAGAAAGGAAAGCACCTGATTATTCAAACGTATCCAATTTAAATATAACAGAAAAAAATATCAAAAAACCTTGTAATTATTACCATTTCATATAGCTTTGCTAAAAGGCTCTAATAAAGTCTTGTTTTAAACTACAAAAGTTCTTAAAGAAGTAGTAAAATCTACTTCTTTTTGGTATACTAAAAAGGAAACAAGAAAGGATGATGTTTATGGATTTTGAAAAAATGGAATACCAAAGACCTGATTTTGAAGTATTTAAAGAAAGAGCTATGAAAGATTATCAAGCTTTAAAAGAAGCCCAAAGTAAAAAAGATTTTTTAGTTCTCTTTAAAAAGATTAATAGTGATTGGAATGAGACTGTAGCCATGTATCAGTTGGCTAACATTCGTTATACCATTAATACGAAAGATCCTTTTTATAAACAAGAACAAGATTATTTTGATGAGATGATTCCAGAGTACGATGCGATTCACCAGCAATTCTATGAAATTGTGGTGGATTGTCCTTGGAAAGAAGAATTAAAAGAAGAGATTCCACCTCAATTTTTTAGAAGAATAGAAAATAAGTTAAAACTTTTTAATCCTTCGATTATCGAAGATGAAAAAGAAGAAAATAGACTTTGTAGTAAATATACCTCTCTTATTGGAAGTGCTAAAATCGAGTTCGATGGACAAATCTATAATTTATCTAAATTATCACCTCTTCGTTCGAGTAAAGATCGTACCATTCGTAAAAGAGCAAACGATGCTTTTTGGTCTTTCTTTGAAGAACATGAAAAAGAGTTTGATGAAATCTATGATGGCCTTGTAAAAGTACGGGATCGCATGGCTAAAAAGTTAGGTTTCTCGAATTATGTTCCGGTAGGTTATCTTGGAATGGATCGAATCGGTTACACCAAAGAAGATGTAGCGTCCCTTAGAAAGAAAATCATCGACTTTGTGGTGCCTTTTGTTCAAAAACAAGAAGCTCTTAGAAAAGAAAGACTAGATCTTGATACTTCTCACTATTACGACAATGGTATTTTCTATAAAGAAGGAAATCCAACACCAAAAGGAGAAGAAGAGGAACTTATTCAAAAGGCTTTAGAAATGTATCAAGAAATGGGTCAAAGTTTTAAAGACACCTTTGAGATGATGAAAGAAAACCACTTACTCAACTTAACTGCTAAAGAAGGAAAAACAACGGGTGGTTATTGTCAATTTATCGAGAAATGGAATGTTCCTTTCATTTTTGCAAATTTCAATAAAACAAGTCATGATGTCGAAGTATTAACACATGAATTTGGTCATTCTTTCCAAGTGTATCAAAGTAATAAAGATAATCCCATGATCTTAGAAGAACTTGCTTTTCCAACCAACGAAGCAGCAGAGATTTTCTCGATTTCGATGGAATACTTAACCCATCCTTATATGGAATCTTTCTTTAAAGAAGATACCAATCGTTTCTTATACAAACACTTACTGGATGCTATCAGTTTTCTTCCTTATGGTGCACTAGTTGATCACTTTCAAGAAGAAGTTTATCTAAACCCTCAGATGACACCTCAAGAAAGACGTGCCTTATGGCGAAACCTTGAAAAAATCTATCAACCAGAACTAGATTTTAGCGATATGCCGTATTTGGATCGGGGAGGTAAATTTGTTCCTCAATCACACATCTATCAAAATCCATTCTACTATATCGATTATGCCCTTGCCTATGTAGCAGCCCTAGAAATTTGGATGTTATCGCTAAAAGATCCGGAAAAAGCCAAAGAAAAGTATATTCATTTAGCTAAAATAGGAGGAAGAAAATCTTATTTGGAACTCTTAGAAGAAGGCGGATTACATAACCCATTTACCTCCGATATTTTAAAAGAAATTATGGATACGATCGAAAGAGAAACAGACAAAATCAAAATAAAATAAAAAAGGTTTTAAAAAAGGCCTTTTTTCTTTGCACTCATAAGTGAAAAGTGTTATCATAAAAAGCAAGTTTAGGGAAGTGAGATTATGACTAGTAAGGGTAAAACGTTAGATTTACTTCAAATCGAGCAAATGAATTCGAAAGTCGCTAGGTGTTTATATCTATTTAAAAATAAAGGAAATCATTTTTTAGGTACCGATTTTGCCAAAGCGACCGGAATAGGAGATTTACCTGAATTACTTTTGACGAAATCGCCAGGCATCTTTTCTGGTGAAGAAAAGAAAATATATGGATTTTACTTGTCGGAAGATGAGTTTAGGGTTAAGCCTGGTTATAACAGATTCTTTGCTATTTGTCCCGTTTTACATATGGAATCTACGATGGATTTTATAAAAGATCACTTTAGTTATGAAGAAGAAGGAATAAAGGTAATTAAGTATGGTTTTTATCCTCAAGAAGTGGCATCTCTTTCTCAAAGCCTTGAACTAGAAACCTATTATCAACAAAATAGGCTTTTAAAAACAGGAAAACAATATGTTGTAGATAAAGTATCTTCTTTAGATGTATATCGTCCTTTTAAACCCTTGGTCTTAGAAGAATATCAAATGAACGATGACCGCTTTATTCGTTACCATGTTAATCCTTCTACTTTACAAGTGACTTTATCGAATGGAAAAAATTATCACCTTCACGATGTTGCTTGGTTTAAAGTAAGTCCTGTTACATGGCTAATAGATCCGAATACTTCAACAATCATATCCCAAAAAAGTTTGCTTTCAGGAATACAATATAATTTACACGATGATGATGTGTATAGCCATTCTTTTCAATATACCATAATGTATCAATTTTTAAATACTTATTTAGTACACGATTTATTTGATGAGGTAGAGTTGGATAAAAACAATAATACGTTACCAAATGGAAATAAAATTGATCGTGATTTAACCTTTATTAAAGAACGTTTGAATCTATTAAAACCTTTCGTTTTAGGACATGAAGACAGTTTAGAAAGTATTATGGAAAGAGTTAGTCATGTCCAGGCCACTTTGCAAAGTGAAGGTTACCAGAAAGTAAAGAAGGGATAAAATGCAGTTAATCATACCTACTACTAAAATGCTAAAGAAAATTCCATATCCGGTGGTCTTAAGTTCTATGCCTACGGATTTAGCTTATGCACTTAGTAAAAATAAAAGTTATAGAAAAAATCAGTATTATATTGAAAAGGAAGGTATTCAAAATCGTGCCTTTATCTTGGAATCGGAAGAAACAAGAAAAGTAAAACCTTTTTCCGAAGAACTTATGGAGGAAGCTTTTGTAAGAGTAGCACTTATGATGAATGAAGAAGAAGCCGCCTCTTTTGAAGAAGGACGTATTTTATATGGTGAATATCCTCAAACACTAGTGGATCGGTTTCTTGCTAATAAATTAACAAAATTAGTTGAAGAGGGATCCCTTCCTAAAACAGGACGTTTATTTACCCTTAATGAATACCGCTCGGGATCTCGCAAATACGAGTATGAATACGAAGGGAACACCTATATTAGAATGCGACTAGAACAAGATAAATATTTACATAGGACCTTTTATCATCGAGGCGAAATGGTTTGGTTCCAAGTGGAGCCTATCTCTTGGTATTCCTATCCTAAGCAAGGATTCCTACTTTCTAGAGACTGTCTTTTAGGAGGTATTCCTTATACGATGGATCCAGTCAATAAAAATTTATATTCGCTTCTTTCTTCGAATGAAAGTTATGTAGAACATTTTCTAGATACCCATCTGTCACAAGAAATTAAAGTACCACGAGAAAGCGAGGAATCTAAAAATATCATTCGTGTAGAAGAACCCAAGCAAAAAACAATAGAAGACCGTCTTACCTTTATCGATGAACGTCTTAAATTGCTAAGAGGCATGTACACCGAATCACAAGACTATTTTGATTCACTTTTAAACGAAGTAGAATGTATCCAGTGTGAATTACCTAAACAGTATAAGAAGGTGACTAACTATTAAAAGTCAATAGATTTTTAATAGAAAGTTATAAATGGAAAAGTATCCCACGCCAAAAAGATT
>CANQIE010000033.1 GCA_947623935.1 uncultured Bacilli bacterium
TATAATAAGAAAATATTAAATAGAAAGGGATCAATCAATTAGAAATTAATTAATATTTCTATAAGATTGATTATACGTGAAATAAAATGAACGACTATGATATAGTTCTTCCCAACTATAAAGAAATAGAGCATAAAGGAGCGGAACCCACCGATTTTGCTACTTTTCTTTATGAAAGCACTAACACCTATCCTTTTCCTCCTTTTCAAAACACTTATTGGATCGAAGATAAATATTATAATGTGATGAAGGAAAATGGAAAACCATCCATGGTCAATGCTTGGAGCCTAAATAACCTTCGTCTATCGCTTCATTTAAATATCGCTTATGTATCATTTGTTTATAGGTATCTAGATGGAAAAAACGTATCTACTTTTTCCCTTGGTGAATATCCCCAAGAAATGGCTTCTCAGGAAGAACTCAATTTATTTAAAACACATCTTGACTTAAGCAATATAAAAAAGACGGGAAAAGTCTATCATATTCCTCTAGTATTAGATTCAAAACTACCTCCTAAAATCTATTCTTTAACAGAATACTTTCTTCAAGATCAAAAATATATTTATTTAACAAAAGATACTTTTCCCTTTAAGCATTTAAAGGGGTATGGGGGAGGCGCCTTATTTAAAGTAAGCCCTATTAGGTGGTATATGCATGAAGACTATCCCTGTTCCATTATGTCTCAAAAAATCCTTTTAGGTGGACTTCCTTGTGGTTACTATTTCAATCAATCTTATGTACCTTATTTAATCAGTTACTTAAAAAATTATATGGATAAAGAAATCATTCCTTCTAAAATAAAGTCCCAAGATAAACCCCTTTTAGAACGCCTTACTTTTGTACAAGAACGTCTTTGCCTTTTGCGTTTAAAAGATGCCTCTTTAGAAGGAGAATTAAGTCCTTTAATTGATGAGTTAGATAAAGTAAAAGAAGAACTTCCCAAACAATATAAAAAAGTATAAGGAGAGATAACTTATGAAATTAAGATTACCAAGTGAAGAAGAATTAATGCTTCTTACCGAAGATCAATACAAAATAAATCCCTTTTTAGCACCGTACACTGATTTTGCGCTTGCCCAAGGTACGATTCCAAGAAAAGAAATCGATAAAAAATTGGCTAGGTATTATATAACAAAAGAGAAAAGTCCTCTTCCATATATTTTTAATAAAAATGTGGGGACGGGACTTTCCTATGATTCTCGTGCTTCTGGAGTAGGTATTAGGCCCCTTTTAGAACTAGATGAAACGGATATTTTGGAAAGTACTAATAATCTTCCTTCCACTTTAACTTTTGGATTCTATCCTCAAGATTTAGTTACGCTTCAAGAAAAATGTCATTTAGAAGAACTTTATTTAAATGGAGACCTTTCCTATTCTTATGAGTCGTATGCAACCAGTGAAGATAGTAATGTTTTATCGTTCAAAATCAATCCTACTTGCAGGTTAAATGAACATAAGTATATTCGTATTGAAACAAAGAGTTGTACTTTCCATAATGGTTATTATGCTTTATCAGGGGAAGAAGTTTGGTTTAAAATGAATCCTATTACCTTTACACATTTAGGTTCTACTTTCTACTATTTGAGTAAAAATATTCTAACTTCAGGAATTTCTTCTAATTTTATATCCTCGTTTTTACCTCATTTAGAACAAGAAATCTTCTTACCTTATCAGTTGATGAAAGAAAAACAAAAAGAAGCAACTTCTAAAATAACTTCGTTAGAAGAAGATTTACAATTTATGAGAGAAAAAATGAATTTAGCTAGATTACAATCTCCAGAAATAGAAGGGACCCTATCTCCCGCTTTAAAAAGGATCGATGAAGCGAAAGAAAAGATTGGACCTATCTATCAAAAAGTAATTAAGTAGGTGAGGCTATGAAATATAAATTAAGATTATTAAATGCTGATGAGATATCGGTGCTTTCTAAAAGAAAACTGGAAATAACAGAATATGCTCGTCACATGACAGATGAGATTTTAGAGTCAGAAGATTTTAGGGTTTTGCTAAACAAAGATATGGTCTATGTTACCAAGGGCGAATTTTTAGATGGTGCTAAGGAAAAATGTGTGGTACTTCCTTGTCTTGATTATCCTGATTTAGATCAGTTAAAAAATGTTCCTAAGACGATTCAATTAGGAGAATATCCTCAAGAGATAGCGTCCCCACTTACTTCTTATTTACTAGAAGAGAACTACCAAAATCGTCGTTTGGAAGCAACTGGTTTTTCTTATGCCTTCTTTGCACGAAGTGAAGATGGTGATCATAAGGAGATAAAATTAAATAGAGCTGTTGTCTATTATTTTCGTGGAGAAAAATATATTCGTGCATCTCTTCCTGTAAACACAGGTATGATAGCAAGTGAATATGAATTTTTTATGGTCGATTGGAAGAGTCCTGTTTGGTATAAAGTGAGTCCCGTCGAGTGGATCGTAGAAAAAGAAAGAAAAATGCTAGTTTCTCGCTATGGTCTTATGTCCGGGTTAGGAATTTCTACTAAAGTGTCTATTGCCTTTGTACCCACCACTATGACCAACGATATGTTTGCATCCCACATCTTAGAAGAAGCCAAAAATAAAGAATTAGAAAAAAGAGAATCCTCGGTGGATGAAGATTTAGCCTTTATTAAAGAGCGTTTAAAACTATCCTATGGAGCAAGTCCTGAATTAAAAGATTTATTGTATCCAGCACTTGAAAGAACCGATCAAGTAGCTTATAAAATCAAAAATAGTTATCAAAAGATAAAATAAGGAGGAAATGTATGGAATATAATTTGCGGTTATTCAAAGTTTCAGAAGCTTATGAGATCATAAATCAAGAAGATAAGAAGTTTTATATACAACCACCTCTTACAGATTTTGCTACAGTTTTATTAAAGGGATATACTCCCTATGCATGCTCACATTATTTATTACAAAAAGCAATTGTGGAGGATAATTATTTAGAAGGACTAAATATAATCAGGTTGGCTAATCCTTATTCTCCTAATATACAAACCAATTACGGTATCCCACTAGTGATGGATATAAAAGATATAGATGTTCTTGGAGATGACGCTACTATCGTTACCATAGGAGAGTACCCTCAAAGAATAGCAACTAGAAAAGAAGGAATGTTTTTAGAAGAAGCATATCAAAATAAGAAGTTACCTATCTTAGGGCAAGCATTTCATACTATTTCACCTAAAGGCATTAATCGCAGGTTGGTTTATATTTGGAACAATCAAAAATATATTCGTATGACGGGAAATTTTCCTTCTACTTGTAAGTTAGGGAATAACGATCGAAGATTTGTAGTAGAAGATCCTCTTTGGTTTCAAGTACTACCTGTCGAGTGGAATATCATAAGAGACTTAAACATTTTAGTTTCAAAGGAGTGCTTACTATCGGGTATTCCTAATAAAAATCTAGATACTTTTTTAGATTATGCTGCAAGAGAAGACATGTTCTTTTTAGAATTAATGGCAAGTGAACAATTAGAAAACAATCCAAGAAGAAGTGATGCAGTCGATAAAGATTTAACGTATGCGATTGAAAGGATGAATTTAGCAAAAGGTGTAAATCCTGAAGTAAGTAGTTATTTAGATAGTGCTATTGAACGCTTAGAACTAGCATCTAACAAGATTACAGCCGATTATCAAAAAGTCAAAAAGTAAGATTTACAAAATAGGGTATTTGTGGTTTAATAGTAATAGATGGAGCTGATAAAAAATGAAAGAATTAAAAAATGAATTTAACAAAGTTTGGTGGAATAGTTTACTAACTTCAGTGGCCTTAATTGTGATTGGTATTTTCTTAATGACTTATCCAACCGAAATTTTAACAGCGATTTCGATGATTATTGGAATCGGTATCATTGTAGCAGGAGTTTTCGCCTTTATCCGTTACTTCCAAAACAGTAAGAATGAAGTTATGCGAAATTATTTTACCTTCGATTTAATCTATGGTGTTATTTGTTTAATTGCAGGATCTTTGTTGATGATTAATACTAAAGCGATTGCTAGTATTTTACCTTTGGTCTTAGGTATTTGGATGGTCATCAATAGTGTAACTAAAATTCAATATGCCTTAACCATTCGTCAATACAACAAAGAAAGTGGACTTCCTACTTTAATCCTTGCGATTTTAACCCTTATTTGTGGAATTCTCTTCATCTTTAATCCCTTTAGAGGAATGGAAGTTATTACCCAAATCTTAGGTGGTATCATTGCTTTCTATGCTGTGGTTGATTTAGTCAATGCGTTCCTTCTTAAAAAACGAGTACGTGATTTTGCAGGAGCTGTCAATGAAGCAGAAAAGACTATAGATCGTGCTTTGAGTAGTGCGGATGAAGATGTAAAAGATGCAGAAATCGTCGATGAAAAACCCAAAAAGAAAAATACAAAGAAGAATACGAAAAAAGATAAATAAAAATGAAAGAAAGAACTCCTTTCTTTTTTTCTAGGGAGAAAAGCATGAAAGAAGAAAAAGTAGTACACAGTTTTCCTGCTTTCTATCAAAAAGATAGTAAGATTTTAATTTTAGGAAGTTTTCCTTCCATAAAGTCTAGAGAAGCGAATTTTTATTACATGCATAAAAGTAATCGTTTCTGGACGATTCTAGGAAGTCTTTATAATGTTCCAACTTCCACATTAGACGAGAAAAAACAATTATTAATAAATGAAAAAATTGCTTTATGGGATGTTGTTCAAAGTTGTGTAATCACGGGAAGTAAAGATGAAAGTATCAAAGAGGTGGAGCCAGTTGATATTAAATCACTACTAAAGAAAACTTCCATTGAACGAATTTTCACAACAGGAAAGAAAGCCTATAATCTCTATTATACTTATCTTTATCCACTTACCAAGATGGAAGCAACGTACCTTCCATCGACTAGTGCTAGTAATAAAGGAAACTATACAGTAGAAGAACTAATTCAAATTTATAGACAATATTTAATAGAAGGAAGGAAATAGGATGAATCAAGAAAATATAGTTGCACCACTTTTAGCGTGGTATGATCAAAATAAGCGGCATCTTCCTTGGCGTGAAGAAATCCATCCCTATAAGACTTGGGTTTCCGAAATCATGTTACAGCAGACTAGAGTAGATCAAGCCATCGATTACTTTAATCGTTTTATGAAAAGACTTCCTACTATTCAAGATTTAGCAAACGTCGATATGGATACCCTATTAAAATTATGGGAAGGCTTAGGCTATTATAATAGAGCAAGAAACATGAAAAAGATGGCTGAAATCGTAGTACGTGATTACCAAGGTATTATTCCAAGTTCTTACGAAGAAATCACAAAATTACCAGGAATTGGTGCTTATACGGCAGGAGCTATTCTTTCCATTGCCTATAATAAAAAGATTCCTTGTGTCGATGGAAATGTCTTACGCGTAATTACAAGAGTAACACTCGATTATTCCGATATTGCAAAAGAAGACACCAAGGAAAAAATAAAAAATGAACTTATCCCACTTCTTCCTGATCGGGTAGGGGATTTCAATCAAGCCTTGATGGAACTAGGTGCTCTTGTTTGCCTACCTAATACAATACCTAAATGTGACATTTGTCCTTTAAAGAATGCTTGTCTTGCTTATAAAGAAGGAAAACAAGAACTTCTTCCCGTTAAAAGTAGTAAAACCACCAAGCGAAAAGAAAAAAGAACCGTTTTTGTACTTATCTATCAAGACCAAGTATTACTTCAAAAAAGAGATGAAAAAGGACTTCTTGCTTCGCTTTACGAACTTCCTAACATCTTAGGACACTTATCTAAAAAAGAAGTTAAAGCCTATTTAGAAACACAAGGTTATCAAATCAAATCTCTTCAAAAAGGGCCTTCTATCAAACACATCTTTAGTCACCTAGAATGGGATTTAACAAGTTATATCATCACTTTAAAAGAAAAAAGCGATGGAATATGGATGCATTTAGAGGAAAAAGAAAAATATTCACTTCCTACTGCATTTAAAAATATATTAAAAGGAGTCAAAGATGAAAAAAGATAATATTCTAGATATTCACTATAAAAACTATAAGATAAGAAAAATCTTACGTATTTTAATTATGCTTTTATCACTTTCAGTTATTGTGTTATCGGTTCTTTCTTTATTTAAAAAAGTATCCCTTTGGATACCACTTTTGCTTTTTCTCTTAACGTCAGTCCTTATTCGTTACCGTTCCTCACTTGAAATTAAAGATACAAAAAAGAAGGACTAAACGCCTTCACCATTAAAATTCGGAATAAAACTCGTTTTATCAGTTTCGTCTTCTTGGATGAAACCATTTTTAATGCCCAAATCGACAGCATAATTAATCACTTCATCGTATTCGTTCTTAGTAATAGAACGATTTAGTGCAGGATACTTACAAGGTCTTACGACGGTATACTGATTCATAATGGAAATAAAGATATGATCTTGATAGGTTTTATAAAGATACTCTAAAACTTTTTTAGAATCAAAAGTGTGTCCTGGTAGGATTAAATGCCTTACAATAATTCCTTTTTGAAGGATTCCTTCTTTATTAAAGATAGGATCACCAACTTGTTTATACATCTCTTCTAAGGCTTCACTTGCATAAGCAAAATAATTAGGACAAGTAGAATAGTCTAATCCCAAATAATCGTAATAGTATTTGAAATCGGTAAGATAGATATCGACGATTCCTTTTAAAGAATCGATGGTCTCTTTGGACTCATACCCTGAGGTATTGTAGACAATAGGAATCGATAAACCCATGCGTCTTGCTTTCTTAATCCCTTTAATAATCAATGGTACAAAGTGGGTAGGGGTCACCAAATTAATATTATGGCATCCTTTTTCCTCCAGTTCTAAACAAAGTTCACTAAAACGCGTAATGGTAATTTCTTTTCCTTTAGCTTTTTCCGATAGTTCATAATTTTGGCAATAGATACATTTCAAATTGCAATAAGAAAAGAAAATGGTACCACTTCCATTAGTTCCCGAAATACAAGGTTCTTCCCAAAAGTGTGGTGCACATCTTCCCACTTTAAGCTTGTTTAAAGCACCACAAAAACCTTTTTCACCCTTATTTCGATTCACTTTACAATTCCTAGGACAAAGCGAACAACAATCCAACTCTTTTGCCATCTTTTTTCCTTCTTTCTTATAAATAGTATAACACAAAGTTCTTTTAAAACTCACTCTTGCATAAGTTTTAATAGATGTGTTATAATCATACTTGTGTAATGGATAGAAAATACACGGATGGTGATAATTCACTGGATACTATTTTAACCGATTTCTCTTTCTTCCAAAAAAGATTAGAAAAACGATTAAGAAATAACGATCCACATTTTTAATTAAGGAGGGAGAAAGAATGCCTGAATTTCAAGACAAAACAATCACGTGCGTAGATTGTGGTGAAGAATTTGTTTTCACAGCAGGTGAACAAGCTTTTTATCAAGAAAAAGGTTTCACCAATGAACCAAAAAGATGTAAAGCTTGCCGTGAAAAAAAGAAAGCAGCACATCAAAATAATCAACCAAAAGAAGAAAATTAGTCTTCTTTTTCTTTTTGTGGTAATATAGTAGATAGAAGGTAGATAAAAATATGAAGTATTATTGTATTGGTATTAAAGGATCTGGTATGAGTACACTAGCCCAAATTTTATATGATTTAGGAAATGAAGTAATAGGCTACGACGATGCTAAAGAAGAAAAATATACCGAAGCAGGTCTTAAAAAAAGAAATATTCCCATCTATTACGATGGAAGTGCCCCATTAGAAAAAGATACGATTGTAACCTATTCGAAAGCCGTTCCAAATGACCACAAAGAGTTACAAAGAGTAAGAGACTTAGGCCTTGAAATCCAGGGTTATAACGATCTTTTAGGACATCTTACGACGTTATTTGAAACGACTTCTGTTTGTGGTACGCATGGCAAGACAACGACATCTCTACTTCTTTCTCATATTTTAGGAAATAGTATCGGTTGCAATTACTTTGTAGGAGATGGAAGTGGTTTTGCCGATAAGAAGAATCGTCTTTTTGTGATTGAATCTTGCGAGTACCAAAAAACGTTTCTTGCGTATCATCCCACCAACGTCATTTTAACCAATATCGAACTTGAACATACCGAATGCTATAACGGTATTGAAGATATTATTGCGACCTTCAATACGTTTGTCAACAAAGCTCATGGTCTTGTGGTGATGTGTGGTGATGACTTAAATGTGCGCCAAATTAAAACCGATCTTAAAACCATTTACTATGGTTTTAATGAAAACAATGATTATATCATTAAAAATCTAGAATTAACTAGCCAAGGTAGTCAGTTTGATGTCTATCAAAAAGATACCTTCTTTGGTCATTTCGATACCTCTTTATACGGACGTCACATGGTTCTAAATAGTGTGGCTGCGCTTATTCTTGCTAATTACTATGGCGTAAGTAAAGAAATAATTCATACTTCTCTTGAAACCTTTGAAGGTGCTAAAAGAAGATTCAAAGAAGAAAAAATCAATGGCGAAATTCTAATTGACGA
Organism: uncultured Bacilli bacterium; assembly: GCA_947623935.1. Classification (GTDB taxonomy): domain Bacteria; phylum Bacillota_I; class Bacilli_A; order RF39; family UBA660; genus Faecenecus. Next base: position 8,495 of record CANQIE010000033.1, read on the forward strand.
TTATGCCCATCATCCAACCGAGATTAGAGTGACCCTAGAAGCTGCAAGACAAAAATATCCAAATCGTGAAATTGTTGCTATCTTTCTTCCCAACACGTATTCTCGTACTAAGGAATTAGAAAGTGATTTTGTTACAGCCCTAGATAAAGCGGATATATCCTATGTCATGGATATTGATTCGGACCGTGAAAAAGCAAGTGATTTTGTAGGAGTATCGAGTGATAATATTATTGCGAAGTTAAAAAATGGTCACAAAATCAGTATAGAAGAAGTGGATACACTTCTAAAACATAAAAATGCCGTCTTCTGTTTTATGAGTTGTACCCATATTTATTTAATCGAAGAAGCTTTTAAAAATAGATTACAAGAATTAAATTAATATGAAAATAAAAAAGAACCTTCATTTTGTTTGTGTTCTTTTTCTTTTTGTTTTATAATTAAAGTAAATAATAGGAGGCTCGTATGAAGAAAACGAAAGTGGTCTGTAGTATAGGACCTAGTTCTAGTAGTACCGAAGTGCTTCGTGAAATGATTTTAAAAGGAATGGATGTAGCAAGATTTGATCTAGGAAGACTTGCTAATTCCTTTTGTCATGATGTGATTCAAAAGATTCATGAATTAGAAAAAGAACTACATAAAACGATTGGTATCATGTTTGATAATAGAGGCCCCGAAGTAAGAGTAGGTACCATCAGTAATGGAAAAGTCTTTTTAAAAGCTAAAAGTGAAATTATTCTTACCAATGAATCGGTTGTTGGAACCGAAGAAAAAATAACGGTACTCTATCCTAACTTGTTGAAAGATATTAAAGTAGGGGATATACTCCTTTTCAATAGTGGAAAAGTGAAAGTCAAAATCAAAGAGAAAAACACGGTTACTTTAAAGGGAATGGTGGAAGAAGAAGGACTGATCTATAGTCATGAAACGGTCCATATCCCCAAACTATCTAACTCGCTTGATTACTTAAATGAACGAAACAAAGAAGATATTTTATTTGCGATACAGGAAAATATCGATTTTCTTGCTTTATCCTTTGTTCGTAATAAAAACGATGTGTTGGAAGTAACGGATTTATTGATTGAAAACAATAACGATTATATTCAGTTAATAACCAAAATTGAAAACGAATATTGTTTAGACGATTTAGATCAAATCATTGAATTATCCGATGGCATCATGATTGCAAGAGGTGATTTAGGTGTAGAACTTCCGATTGAAAAACTTCCAGGCATTCAAAAGAAAGTGATTGCGAAAGTCCATCAAGCAAACAAGATTGGACTAGTATCCACCGAAATGTTAGCCTCGATGGAAGAAGAAAAAAGACCCACTCGTGCAGAAGTAAGTGATGTTTATAATGCCGTTATGGATTTAGCGGATGCTGTAAGTTTAGGAAGTGAAACGTCGGTAGGAACCTATCCCGTGGAAGCGGTATTTACCATGACCAATATCATCACTCAAGCGGAAGAAGAAATGGATTATGAACGTATCTTAAAAGAAATAAGAAGTACGGAAAATCAAGATGTGCCATCGTCCATTGCCCATGCTGTCGTGGATATTTGTAATCATATCGATATTAAAGCCATTATTGCTGCGACGAATTCAGGATACACCGCCAAAAAGATTAGTCGTTACCGTCCATGTTGTCCAGTAATTGCGACTTCGCCTAATAAAGATACAGTTCGAAGTCTTACTCTTCATTATGGGGTGATCCCAGTGCTTTCCAAAACCTATAAAACAACCGATGAAATTATTGAACATTGTGGTTCTATTGCTAAAGAAATGTTAACCCTTGAAAAGAAAGATCATTTTATTATTACGGGAGGTTTTCCAGCTTCCCTACAAAATACCAATTTTATGCGCATTGAGGAGGTTATATAATGAATAATAATCAAGAAAAAGAAAAGAAAGAAAAAAAGAAAAATAGTCGCTTACTTTTAGTTATAGGACTTGTGGTTGTCTTACTTCTAGTGGTTGTTTCTATCTATTTATTAAATAAGGAAACAAAAGAGAAAGTCTTATCTTCGCTAGAGCATTTAAATGAATATCAAGTAGTCATAGAAGTAACCAAAAAAGACGATACTCTAGTTCAAGGAAAGTATCAATACGACGATGATAAAAATATTATCTACTTTCAACTTTTTAACGACGAAGCTGTATTAGAAGATCAATACTACGATGTGAATAATAAAAAACTTTACTATAAAAACAGTGGAAATTCTTTCTATAAAATTATGGATTATGAAACAAATTATCGTTTTGAAAATGTTTTAAACTCTCTTGTAAAAGAAGCTAAAGAAGGACCTTTATTTGAAAGTAGTAACTACACCCTTTCAAAGGATAAATGGAATGAATTAGTGTTCCGTGATGAGAACTTACTTAATAGTTTCATAACAAATACAACAACTTTGGACGCACAAGATATTAAGTTCACATTTACACGTAATAAAGAAGATTTAGATACTTTAAAAATAACTATTTCTACAGAAGAAGAGCCTATTGAAGTAAAGGCATATTTTGTAAAAGTAGATACCAATCTTACACTTCCTGAATTGGTTTCTATGGAAAATAGGAAAGAATCTTTAGAAGAAGTGGATGCTAAGTGGATTGTTTTATATCTTCAACAAATCTTTGCTGAAATGCCTCAAACATTAACGCCTGTTACCGATGTAAATATTTTATGGAATAGTTCTTATAAGGAAGAACTTCAGAAAAAATTATCAAGTCTACCAATCGATTTAAGACTTCGTATTACGCCATCTTCTGCTAAAGAATCCTCTTTAATAAGTGGTACTATTACTTTTGAAAATGGTAAAACCGTAACACTTGAAAATAATCTAATTAAAAACTCTTAAGAAAAAAGAAATGTACAGTGCTAACAACCGTACATTTTTTCTTTTTGCTTAATTTTGTCAAGTTTACATCTTTGATGTAAAAAAATTAACAAAAAGTTGACCTGGGGGGGGGTAGTTTTATAATAGAAATAGATAAA
>CANQIE010000034.1 GCA_947623935.1 uncultured Bacilli bacterium
GGCCTGGGAGGACTTGAACCACCGACCTCACGCTTATCAGGCGTGCGCTCTAACCACCTGAGCTACAAGCCCATTTATATTGCTTTTTGCGAGTACTACTCCATTCTACAATAAATTTATGCTATTTTCAAGTGTTTTTTAAAATCTTTTTTATAGAAAAAGTAGTTGTAACGCTTGTTTGCTCTTTTATTATAGCAACTCCCCTTTTAGATTACAACTACTTTTTATCTTTTTTTAAAACCCATTTGTTGAAAAAGGTATGTAAGGTATAGAAAAGTAATAGACATAGAAGAATTCCTCCTAGTAATAACAAGCATTGAACAAAGTTTAGAGGAACAAGTGAAAATAACTTAGGTAAAAGGAAGACTTCAAGTAAGAAAACCGTAATCATACTTACTAATAAGGTCAATCTAAGACGCGTAAATGGATACGATATATAGGCAATATGAAGGAAACCACAAAAGGCTACTAAATAGACCGCAATGGTTGAAGTAACCGCCATAGGAACCGAAAGTAAGTAAGCAACTCCTTCTAGAATAAGAAGTAGTAAGAAGATGGTTAATGAAGTAGGAAAAGCCTTTAATAAGACATTCTTCAAAAATCCTCCCTTAACCCGTTCCTTATTAGGTTCTAGTGCTAATATAAACGATGGAATGCCAATCGTTACTAAATTAGTTAGTGATAAATGAATAGGTTCAAATGGAAAAGGAATGGTAAAAAGTAAGAAGAAAACGACTAAAAATGAAGTGTAAATCGTTTTAACTAGGAACAAAGAGGAAGAACGTTCGATGTTGTTGATGGTCTTTCTTCCCTCTTCTACAATCTTAGGCATCGAATCAAAATCAGAATCTAATAAAACCAGTTGAGAAACACTTCGAGCCGCTCCACTTCCACTCGCCATCGCAATACCACAATCGGCAGTCTTTAAGGCAAGAACATCGTTGACCCCATCTCCTGTCATAGCGACCGTGTGTCCTTTTTCCTTTAAAGCAAGAACTAATTCTTTCTTTTGAGCTGGAGTTACTCTTCCAAAAATCGTATATTGATTGATTAAGGCAGGAAAAGTAGCTGAATCTACTCCCGTTAAATCAATATATTTTTGATAAGCGTCGACGCCTACTCTTTTGGCGATTTCACTTACCGTCGCAGGATCATCTCCAGAAATAATTTTAATTGTAACCCCTTGCTCCTTAAAATAAGCTAATGTCTTTTTCGCATTTTCCCGAATCTTATCTTGAATTAAAAGATAAGCCAGTTCTATGAGCTTTCCTTTTTCTTTTTTTGCAAGCAACAAAACTCGATACGACTTGGTGTGGTCGTCTAAATCAATCGTACTTTTTGCTTTTTTCAAAAGAAAACTAGGCGCTCCTAAATAATAGTCTCCTTCTTTAAAAGAAACACGCGAATATTTGGTCTCTGAAGAAAAAGGTTCTACTTCTAACACATTCCATGTGCTTTGAGGTGCCCATTTCTTACGAATCGCTTCCATCGTAGGGGTATCATCGACTAATGAGGCACCCATCTCTTTTAAAATAGTAGCAATCTCTTTGGTGCTTTTATTGATCGGAAGTACTTCTTTCACTTCCATTTTTCCTTCCGTAAGAGTGCCCGTTTTATCTAAACACAAAACATCGACTCTTGCCAACATTTCGATACAGTAAAGCTCTTGTACCAACACTTGATATTTTGATAAACGAATGACCGAAACCGCTAGAACTGTGGAAGTTAGTAAAATAAGTCCATCTGGAATCATACCAATAAGTCCTGCGGTTGTATGAATAACGGCATTTTCCAAAGAAGTACCCGGAATCCGCATTTGAGACCAAAATAAAAGTAAGCCTACTGGAACAACGACAAACGATAAACCTTTAATAATTTTATTGAGCGAAATCATAAGTTCTGAATTCAACTTTTTTAAATACTTCGCATCCTTTGATATCTTTGAAGAATAGTTATCTTCCCCAATATGAATACATTTTCCATAGCAGTCTCCACTAATTAAGAAACTGCCGGATAAAAGTTGATCCCCTTTTTCCTTTTTAATAGGCGTCTCTTCTCCCGTAATTAAAGATTCATTGACTAAACATTCTCCCGCTAAAACCTCACTATCAACCAAGATTTGATTGCCACGATAAAAATGAAGAACTTCATCTAAGACTATTTCTTCTTGGTCGAGCGTTACTTCTTTTCCCTCTCTTACTGCTTCTTGTTTCGTTTTACTAAAGAGGGATAGCTTGTCTATCGTTCTTTTTGCTTTAATTTCTTGGAATAGAGAAATAGCCAAATTACACAAAACCGTTCCTAAAAACAATAAATTTTTATAACTACCGACCAATAAAACAGCAAGGGCTAGTCCAAAGTTTAAAAAGTTAAATAACGTTAATAAATTAGTTCTTACAATTTCTCTAATGCTCTTTGTAGGAACATCGGTATTATGATGAACGAGTCCTTTTCTCTTTCGTTCTTCCACTTCTTCTAGTGTTAGTCCATAAGGTATTTCTTTTTTCATCTAGAACACCCTCTTTTAATTCTTATACGTTTTAAAAAGTAAATTTCCTAATTCTTGATAACTGGTATCATTTTCTAAAACAATATCAAAATATTGTTTAAAGGTTTCTAAATCACTAGGATGTAAAAGAAAGCCTACTCGAAGCGTCTTATCTCTTTTAGCTTCTTCCACCATGAAAGTATCTTCAATTTGATCTCCTAATAAAAGGATTTGATCACGCTCTTTAATTTTTTCTTTAATGGTCTCGGGAAGAGATACTTCGTTTTTGTTGAGGCTGTGGATAATGTTATCTTCTACACCCACGGCTACACCATTTTCAAACTTTATTTGATTGGAACTAATGTAAATATTATCGAAATAGCACTCTTCTTGTTCTAGAAAAGAGGCAATAAAGTTTCCAATTCCTGCCGAAATAATAATTAAAGGAATGTGTCTCTCATGTAAAAAGATAAGGAACTCTTTAGCTCCTGGTCGAAACTGCATGGTGTTGGCATCTTTCACGGTCGATTTAATAAAAACTTCTTTTAATTGATATTTTACAAAAAGCTCAATATGTTTATGGTACCACTCTTTCATCTTTTCTAAACGGTAACTAAAAGGAAGGGAAGTATCCACTTCAATCGGACGATAATAGTCGTAATAGGCTTGTCTTTCTTGTTTATATGATTCAGGCAAATACGAAGTATTTGATAATAACGACCAAGAAGTTTTACTATTTCCTACCGTTAAAGTACGATCAAAATCCGTTACCACATAAAGACGATCAAAAGTATCTATTTTATCAAATGGTTTAGCATATTTTATCATAAAAATCCCTCTAAAACGTATTATAAAGGTTAAGCTACTTAGTAATCAAGACTATTTTGTTAATAGCCTGTAAATAACTAGACTCTTCTAAAGGAGTAATAGAGACATCCCAAGTAGAGCCATTGGCATGAATGATGTAATGTTTATCTTCAAACACACCAAGATAGAGCATAACATGTCCTTTTTGATAAAGAAGTGAAAGCGGATGTTGTTCAATTAGAGAAAGTTTTTCGAGCTTTATTTTATCAGTTACATCGATGATTTTTCCTACCGAAGTATTTTGAGAAGAAGTGTTTCTTGGAAAGTTAAAACCAAAAGTACGAAAAACATTAGATATGAAACTAGAACAGTCTACTCCTTTTTCTTTTCCACCCCAGGCATAAATGGTTCCTTCGTATTTCAAGGCTTGACTATAAAGATTTAAGGCAGTATAAGGCAAATAACCTAAATAAGAGTCGGTCTTAGATAAAGTAATTTCTTTTATTCCTAATCTATCTTCTGCTTTGATGGGAAGGGCTACTTGATACGTATCTTTTTCTTCTTTAATAAGAGGAAGTCTGACACTCATATCTAGATAGTGCTGATCTACTTCCATTCCTTTCGAAGTAACGACTACAAATGGATTTTCTTCACTAAAAGGAACAAAGTCTTCTATATTTCCTAAGGCAATTCCTTCTTTTAAAACCCAGCCATAATAGTTAGGACTAACGACAAAATACCACTTTTGATCTTTACTTTCATGAACCACTAAAACTTTAGTACCTATCAAAAGTTCAGCTTCTTGCAAAAGATCCACATGTATTTCTTGAGGACTATTATAAAAACAAATCATACTTGGAAAAGAACGTAAATCACTCCGTTCTACTACCATTCCATAAAGAGGTTCCGTTAAGTCTTGCACATTTTCTAAATTTCTATTTTCTTTGATATCTTGAACTTCAGCTGTAGTTACCTTACTATTTCCGTTATATTTAGGTAACGAAGGAACAGAATAAGAAGTAATCATCTTTTCAATTTCTTTTTTGGTTAATGCTTTTATTTGATCCACTTCATAAAGCGAAGACGTTTTCTTTTGAATATCTTCGTTATATTCCTTAATTTCTTCGAAAGACAAAATCACTTCATCACTTATTTTTTCTTGGAAAGGCGCTAATTTAGTAGGAATCGTATTGGTATTTCCAAACACTTCTTCATTGGGTGTTTCCATAGGAAGATCCTCCTTTGTATCCATATTTTCTTTTTTAAAAGAGAGCCCTACTAAAATAAGTATGATGAGTAAAACCAAAATAACACTTGCCCAAATCCCTTTTGTCTTTTTCATTGTATTCTCCTTTTAAATAGAAAAGAAATTTTGTAGTCTTTTTAAGAAAAAGCCTTCTTTTCTTCCCTTTTTCTCAACCAAGGTAATAAATGTCGTATCCTTAATAAACTCCATATTTTCAATGATAACTCTTCTTCCCGTCCTAGGTTGATAAGCCATTCGGGAGCCATCTTGATAATAGATGACCACTGCTTCACTAGGGGAGCCTTCAATTCTTACTTTGGTTACATAAGTAATCGAAAAAATCTCTTCCATCTTTTTTTGTTGATACACTTCATACTCTTTCATATTGAAAGCATGATACACTTCTTTATAATGAAGCGTAAGAAAAGAAAAAATTTCGCTTTGAATCTTTCCTTTAGCATTTCCACTTCTTTTTATAGTTTTGGCGTCTAACTCTAAAATATACGCCCATTCCGTAACCGTAAAACAAGGATATAAAAAGGAAACTTTTTCTTCTAATGCTTTTTGAAAAGTTTTCGTTCGAACAAAGTTGGCATTTTTTCCTTTTCCAAGTTCGATCATTGGTAAATGTATTTCTTCTACCAATAGATCGATATATTTATTTTTTAGATAATTTATCCATTTTTCCTTTAAATTCGTAAACATCTTATCACCCCAATTTGTTATAATAGGTAAAGGAGGTCCTTATGAAAGAATCAATTCCTATTATACAAGAAACTTATCTTTCCCTCAATCTTTTTGTACGCGATTTAAATTTATCGAAAGAAGATTATCAAAAATACCGTAAAGGAAAAATCATTACGGAGCCTAGTTTTATTGAAATGACTTATAAATTAGGAGGCATGTCTCCTTCCTTAAATACAAGATTTGTGATCTTAAGCAACAAAGCCCAAGATATGCAAGCATTAGAACAAGATACAACGTGGGGACTCTACATCCTAACGACACATTCCTATTTTAAAGTTTTAGGAAAGTTTCTTCTAAAGGGAAAACAAATTATTGTCTTACTCCATATTAGTGAAGAAGATAAAGATTTCTTTAAAAACCATACCGTCAGTATGGATAAAAACCTTTTAGAACAAGTAAAAGAGAAATTATCGACCCTGATAACTTCTCCTCCCATTAAAGAAATAGATTCCTCTCTTTGGTATCAACACACGAACTTTCCCATCGGATTAAAAGAAGATCATACTTTTTTCAAAGAAAAAGAAGAATGGACCCCTAACCAATAGAAGCATCTTCTGTTTTAACAAAAGAATAAAGGGTTCCTTCTTCTAAATCTTTTAAGCTCATTGATCCCTTCGTATCTTTATCAATTCCAAGCGTATAAATGTGCGATGAAAAAGTATCATTTTCTACTTTTCCATCTTGATTTACAAGTAAACGAAATAGCGTTAATTGATAGTAATAGTAATGATCATCTTCAAAGATTTTTCCTGCATCAGTAACAATGCCATTTTCTAATTGGAAAATGCCACTCTGAAAGTTATTATCTATCTCCTGGCTATCTTGGTACCATGTAAAAGTCCCCTCACTTTTTAAAACAAGTAGACTATTTTTATCTTCCAACCAAGAAGTATAGATGTTTCCTTTATATTTGGTGTTGGGATTAATATATTCATCCACCTTGTTTTCTTCTATCGGAAGGCTCCAAGACAAAAAAGAAGTATGAAAATCAAAACCAATCACTAAGACAATTAACACGACCGTCGTAATTAACCCAAGCGTCGATAAAACGATGCCCCATAAAGCAATCGTTTTTTCTTTGGCATAACCTACAATCGAAAGTAAAAGGCCAATAAGCGCAAAAACAAGTGATAGTAAAGGAAAGGAAAATAACGTGAAAAAGGCAAAAATGCTAAGTACTAATCCTAAACGTGTATATGTTTTGAAACGGTTATTAGTAACTGCCACCTCGACTAGTTTTTCTAAAGAAATTTCTTCCCCACAATAAGGACACTTCGTCAATTTTTCCGATATTCTTCGTTTGCATAATGGACAAGTAATCATTCGTTCCTTAGGTTCAGTCTCTGAAAACAAAGGCAAGGCTTTTCCACATTGGTCACAGAATAACTGATCCTCTTTATAAGGAGTTCCACAATTTTTACAAGTGAGCTTGGCCATAAAGATGCTCCTTTCTATTCTTATATCATCTTATTTTTTTGAAGGAAATCAGTAGCTTGTTCTTCACCTACATATCCATCTAAATTATCTATTTCTTTCTGATTTTCATAGATAAGTGTTAAAGGAGTACCCCATCGTTCGTTTTCCTTAAAGTATGTAATAGTACTTGTAAAGGCATCAAAATCACTATCACTTAAAGTTAATACATCTACATAATAAATAGGAACATCATGTTCTTCAGCAATCTTATTTAAAACGGGCTTAAATTGTTTACAGAATCCACAATAAGTTTGAACCACCGTAAAGACAAAGCGTTCTCCTTTATCGTATAATGCTTTCCATTCTTCGTAACTTAATTCCGTTAAATAAGGATAATCTTCCCCTTCCTCTAAAGAAGGAGATCCGGTGGTATCTGTTGTAGTAGAAGTACTTGCTGTACTACTACTCGTTCCATAATTTTCAAGGTCTAAAGTACGACCATTCGTTTCTTTAAAATAGAAAAACAATTCAACCCCCACTGCCACAGATAAAACAAAAACAATACTTAAATAAATATATTTCTTTTTCATAAAACTTCATCCTCTCTATTTATAATCATACCTGTTTTTACACTTCTTCGTCAAGAATGATCTCTACTTCAATAAATGATCAATCGCTTTCATGACGCCTAGTTTTCCATAAGGATAAGTAAGTCCTCCTTGTTGATAAGCAATATAAGGATCTCTTACAGGTCCATCACAAGAAAGTTCAATGGAAGAGCCTTGGGTAAAGGTCCCTGCCGCCATAATGACTTGATCCGTATACCCTGGCATATCCCAAGGACTAGGAAGCGCAAAAGAATCGATAGGCGAAGCCATTTGAATGCCTTGACAATATTTAACTAGTTTACTAGCATCATGGAAAACGATATTTTGAACGATATCTGCTCTTTCATCTTGATATTTAGGTTCTACTTCATAACCTAGTCTTTCTAACATACGACTTGTAAACACCGCGGTTTTTAAACTACTAGCAACCACACTAGGCGCAAAGAAAAGACCTTGTAAAAATGATTTATTAATCCCTAAAGTAGGTCCTACTTCTCTTCCTTCACCAGGGGTTGTAAGGCGTTCTCCCGCTAAATCTACTAAATCCTTTCTTCCTGCAATATAAGCACCATTTGGAGCAATTCCTCCACCTAAGTTTTTAATTAAGGATCCCACCATGATATCGGCTCCTACTTGAACCGGTTCCTTATCGGATACAAATTCACAATAACAATTGTCGACCATGATGATAACATTAGAATCTACTTCTTTAATTTTCTTTATAATGCGTTCTACTTTATCCATCGTAAGACTCTTTCTAGTCGAATATCCTTTCGAACGTTGAATCTCGATTAGTTTTACTTTATGCTTTTTTAAATAAGCAAGAATCTTTTCATCATCAAAGTCATCATCTACTAAATCTATTTGATCATATTTAACCCCAAACGCTTTAAGAGAACTAGCATTCTCTACCAAACCGATGACTTCATCTAACGTATCATAAGGTTTTCCTGTAATACTAAGCATTAAATCACCTGGTCTTAAATAAGCAAATAAAGCAACCGTTAAAGCATGAGTACCTGAAATGAACTGTCCTCTTACCAAGGCATCTTCACATCCTAAAACATGAGCAAAAACCTTCTCGATCGTATCTCTTCCTAAATCATCATACCCATACCCCGTGGTACTTCCAAAATGGCTTTCAGAGATTTGATATTTTCGAAAAGCATTCAATACTTTAAGACTGTTTTTCTCTTCTTGTTCTTCTATTTTTTGATAAATCGAAAGTAGTTCTTCTTCCACTTCTTTAGCTAACTTAACTACTTCTTCACTAATTCCTAGTTCCTGGTACATACTTATTTACTCCTTTGCTATATACTTTCTTTTGATCTAATTTGGATTCGATTACCTTAAAAAAAGGGGAAGAAAAAGCATTATAAGGTGGATAATGTCTTAAATTATCTTCTTCTAATCCACATAAATGAACAGTATAATTTCGAAACGTATCTATATTATCATAAAACCAAGCACTTTGACAATGTGCGATCAACTTAGGAAGAAACACTAAAAGTCTTGGCTCTAAATTATCTAATAAAACCACATAATCATGATCTACAATGTTTTTTGCCCATTCATAAGGATAGTCATAGGGAAGTTTGATACCCAATTTATGAAGAAAACTAAACTCTTCCATGGCCTCACTATGATGTTCATTCTCTTTTAGTGCCCTTTCAAAATGAGCTTCTTCAGGAAGATACGAAAGAATGGTCACTTTTCGCATAAATTACTTCACTCCTCCATCCACTCTTAAAAGAGTTCCATTGATGTAACTAGCCTCCTCGCTTGCTAAAAATAAAATGGTAGATGCAATTTCTTCTGGTCTTGCAAAACGACCTAATAAAATGTGATCGATTTCTTTTTGTTTAAAAGATAAATCTAAAGATTTATTCATATTGGTATCCACCCATCCAGGACAAATGGTATTAACACGAACATAGGGAGCAAAGACTCTACTTAGATTTTGAGTAAGGGAAATAACTCCTGCTTTAGAAGCATCATAATCAACGCTTTCTGGATACACGGTATCAAGACCATTGGTCGATGAAACTTGAATGATGCATCCCTTCTTTTGATCCATCATCACTTCTCCTACTTTTTTGCTCATCAAAAAAGCTCCTACTAAATTGACTTCTAAAGTACGCATAAAATTTTCTTTGGTCTTTTCACTAAACAAGGTATCGATGGCAATTCCTGCATTGTTGACTAAAACATCAATTCGCCCAAAAGTATTTAAGGCCTCTTCTACTAAACGATCAACCTCTTCTTCCTTAGAGATATCTGCTTGTACTACCAAAACAGAAGTCCCATATAACGAGACAATTTCATCCCGTACTTTATAGGCTTGTTCTTTTTCTTTGACATAGTTAATCACCACTTTTGCCCCACATTTAGCAAAAGCTTTAGCAGTTGATGCCCCAATTCCTCTACTAGAACCCGTTACCACAACTACTTGATCCTTAAAATCCATACCTTCCACCTCAATCTGCATTTTACGACAACATTATATCTAAAATTTCCTAAAATAACAAGGAAAACACCTCTACTTGACATCCATTTTTGTCTATTTTAAAAAGAGACCTTATCTTTTCTTCGAAATTTATTATAATAAAAAAGGATGTGATTATATATGAGTCTTACGCATTATTTGTTATTAATTCCTCTTTCTCTATTAGGAGGATTCTATTTAGGAGTTAAATTAAAGCCCTCTATCTCTAAAGAAAAGAAGCCTTATTATTGGATATTTATAATACTGTTAACTTTACTTAGTGTTTTATGGTTATCTCCCGTTGCGATTATACTTCTTTATACTTGTCTTATCTATCTTTTAGTAGATGGAGTTTCTTTTCTTCTTAAAAAATTAAATATAGAACAAGTAAAGAAAATTTTAAACAAATTCCTTTTGCATGGCCTAACACCTTTTCTAATTGCTTTCATCATCACTGTTCTAGGTCTTATCAATGCAAGTCATCCTATCTTAAATGAAGTATCTATTACCCTTTCTAAAGATTTATCTCCAACTAGAATTATGCTCCTTACTGACCTCCATTTAGGAACTGGAACCAACCAAGATAGTGTTGATGAAATCATCCAAGAAGTAAATAATCATTCCATTGATCTCTTTTTATTAGGAGGCGACATCTTCGATGAATTTACGCCTTCTAATCTCAAAGATTATTTCTATCAGAAAATGAATGAAATTAATACAACACTCGGAAGTTACTATGTCGAAGGAAATCATGACCTTTTAAAGGATGAAGTTAAAAATCATTTACAAGAAAATAAGGTAACCGTTTTAGAAGATGAAGTCTTATTTTTAAACAATGAATTTTATCTAATCGGACGAAAAGATAAAACAGATAATCCTACAACGATTTCTTCTTTAATAGAAACAACCAATCCAAATTATCCACTCATCTTGTTAGATCATGAACCAAGTAGTAAACAAGATGCCAAAGAAGAAGGAATCGATCTTCAACTTTCAGGTCACACGCATGCAGGACAACTATTCCCTATGAATTTTCTTTTAAAACAAGGAACCTATAACGAAGGAAATTATCATTTAGTGGTCTCTCGTGGATATGGAAACTGGGGTATTCCTGTACGTACATCAAGTCACAATGAAATGGTATTAATTGAAGTCAAAGGACAATCGAGTAGAGAAAACTTTTAAATAATTTTTTACATTATTTAATACTTTTCCCTCTCACACCACCGTACGTACCGT
>CANQIE010000035.1 GCA_947623935.1 uncultured Bacilli bacterium
ATAAAAAATAAAATAGTTTTTGTAAGAAATAATTTATGTATTTTTTCTTACAAAAACTATTATACGAGGAGAAGTGATATCATGGAAGAGAAAAGAAATAAAAAAGGGATAATTGCAGTTTGTCTACTTGTATTAAGTCTTGTTTTAATTGCAATAGGAACCACTTTTGCTTTCTTTCAATATTCAAAACAAGGAACTACCGTAAATAAATTAGAGTCAGGTACCTTAACTTTTATCTATGATGAAAATAGAAAAGAAAAAAATGGAGTAAGTCTAACGAATGCTTTTCCAATGAGTGATACTGATGGAGTAAAACAAACAGGAACAGGCTTTTTTGAATTCCAAGTAAGATCGGAAGCAAAAGGGGCTTCTATCTATTATGAAATCTATTTAACAAAGGATAATAATTCTACTTTACCAGAATATGCAGTAAAGACGTATTTAACAGAAGTAAGTGATACTGGAACTGAAACAGGAGTATCCAATCTATTTACAAGTGAGGCAATCAATCTATATAGTGAGTTAGGAGAAAGTAAAGTTCCATCGATGTTAAAACAAGAAGTAATTGGAAAGACGTTATATCAAGGAAGTGTAAATGAAGAAGAAATTACAATGACATTCCGATTTAGAATGTGGATTGATAATGATGCAAATCAAGTAAGAGGAGGAGAATGGATTCATAATAATAAAACCTTTTCTGTAAAAGTAAATGTATATGCTCAAAATAGTAGTATACCTGGACCAACAGATCTAACTGAAATTTGTAATGATAGTAATGTCAATGAACCGAAGTTAGTAGAAGGAATGATACCAGTATATTATGATTATGAAGAAGCAACCTGGAAGAAAGCAAATGCAAAAACCGCTAACTGGTACAATTACTGTAATCAAGAATGGGCAAATGCGGTAACGGTAGTAGAGAAGACAGAAGCAGAAGCTGGTCATGATAGAGAAGACTATCTAAAAGCAGAACCTGGAACACCTATATTAATAGATGACATTAATACGATGTGGGTATGGATACCAAGATATGAATACAAATATACGAATTTAGGAACACAGTATGCAGGAGGAACAGCCAAACAACCAGGAGAAATAGAAATCAACTTTCTAAATGGAATTAATGATGCACCAAGTGATCCAACAAATTATAAAGTACATCCAGCGTTTACATTTGGAGAAGATAAATTAACAGGCTTCTGGTATGGAAAATTTGAGCCTAGTTCAAAAACAGAATGTACTGCAGGCTTTTCAGTGGGAACAGGGTGTAATGTAGACACATTAATTCCACAAATAAAACCAAATGTAACTTCATGGAGAGGAATTCGAGTATCAGCCGAGTTTACAGTATCTCAAAAAATGATAACAGAACATGCCAATGAATATGGATTTAACAATAATGGAAGTACTGATACGCACATGAGTAAGAATAGTGAATGGGGAGCAGTTGCTTACTTATCACAAAGCAAATATGGAAAATATGGAAATAGTTTATATACCGGTGTTTATAAAGAAGTATATCAAAATAAATCAGACAGTTATTTAACGGGAAATAGTAACGGAACACCTAGCCAAGAGGCTTCTCGTGAAGAAGGTCAGTGCGCATATAATGATATGATCAATTTAGGTGAAGGAAAAGGTTTCTGTGGACCAGGCGCATCCACGACTGGAAATATTACAGGAGTATATGATATGAGTGGTGGAACATGGGAACTGGTGATGGGTGCTCTTGCTGATGATGAAGGCAAGCCAAGAAGTGGTGAAGATACAAAGTTTAATTCAGGATTTAACGGATTGTTAGCTGATGGAACTCTATTCTCTACTGGAAGAGACTTACCAGAACCCAAATATTATGATTCATATACAAGTACGAATCCTAGCTCCAATGATGACAGTTTAAATGCAACAGCATGTGGAGGTGGAATATGTTATGGTCATGCTTTATCCGAAACCTTAAGATGGTATGATGATTGGACTTATTTTCCAAGTTCTCAAGGGTCATGGATTCGTCGTGGCGGGCCGAATATTAACGGCACGGTTACTGGCGTGTTCGGTATTAGGGCAATTTCAGGTAATGCGGCCTCTGACAATACTTTTCGCCTTGTGCTTGTTAGTATTGAAACGTAAGCGACTAATTTTTTATGTAACATGCAGAAATATCTAAATTAAGACATTCTGATTTTATTATAGTGTGTTTAAATTTTCTATTAAAGGTAAAAAATAAAATACTATATAGACTCATCATTGATGAGGCTTCTATATACTAAATTTAATTGGTAGACAATATTTACAAAAAAAATAATTTGATATACTATTATTAGAATGCAATAGTAGACAAATCTATGGAGAAAGTTATCAAATTAGTTTAAAGAATAAAAAGAGAAAGGAAGGCGAAATTATGGATGATAAAATGGAAAAAGTAAGAAGTCGAATCAAGATAAGATTGTCTGTAATGATGCTTTCTTTATTAGGCTTTCTTTTAATTTTATCAGGAAGTAGTTATGCCTATTTTACAACTGTACAGGAGCAAGAAGGAACGAATGTTGTAAAAGCAGGGGAGTTAGAATTAACACTAAAAGATGAAGGAAATTTACTAAGTTTAACTAGTGCCTTTCCAGTAAGTGATGAAGTAGGATTAGCAAGTGATGGATATTCTTTCACGATAGAAAACACAGGAAGTCTACCTGCAACATATGAAATAAAGATAGAGAATGATGAAGAATTAATTGCCGAAGATAAATGTAGTGGAAATTTACTAGAAGCAAAAAATATAAAATATAGTATAGATGGGAAAGTAGTGCAAACACTTGATAAGGTTGCAGGAGAAGAGTTAAAAAATGTGATTCTAATCGACAGCTTAGTAGCGGGAGAGAGCAAGAATTATAATGTAAAGATGTGGATCGATGAGTCAAGTGAGAATGAAGTATTAGGGAAACATTATCATGGAAAGATAACGATAGTGGCAAGTCAAGAGGAGCCGTTTAGTGAGCCAAATGCACCAAAGCTAGTAGAAGGAATGATACCAGTAGCATACGATGCATCATCAGAGACATGGAGAAAAGTAGATACCAATACATCGTGGTACAGTTATGTCAATCAAGAATGGGCGAATGCAGTTACTGTAGTAGAAACGACAACAGCAGAAGCTGGACATGATAGAGAATATTATTTAAATGCAGATCCAGGGACGCCTATATTAATGGATGATATCAACACGATGTGGGTATGGATTCCAAGATATGAATATGATTATACAAACATAACATCTATTGGAGGAGAACAGAAAACCTGTACAGATAGTAATGATAATAAATATAGTTGCTATCTAAACCCAGGAGAAATTAAAGTCAACTTTATAAATGGAACTAGTAATACAGCAAGTACAGATGATTATATAGTACATCCAGCTTTTACCTTTGGAGAAAAAGAATTAACAGGGTTATGGTTTGCGAAATTTGAACCAAGCAATGAAGAAAAAAAATTTACGATTAATGCAGGATCCAATAGTTCAGACTTAACACCAATCATAAAACCAAATACAACATCATGGAGGTATGTACAGGTGGCTAATGCATTTTATGCATCAAGAAAAATGCAAACAAAAAAATATGCTATTTATGGATTTCCAAATGATGAAAGTTATGATACCCATATGAGTAAGAATAGTGAAAGGGAAGCAGTTGCCTATCTATCCCAAAGTAAATATGGAAAATATGGAAATAATACCTATGCTGCAAATGATAAAGAGGTATATATTAATAACTGCGCTCAATTTATAACAGGCATCGCAGGAGACACTGCTAGTGCAGAGGAAAATGATAGTACTTGTACTGAAAATACTTATGAAACTTTGAAAGGACAGAAAGCCTCAACTACCGGAAATATTACAGGAGTATATGATATGTCTGGAGGAGCAGATGAATATGTGATGGGTGCTATGGACGATGGAAGTAATAAACCAATACTAAAAAGTTCAGGATTTACTGATAATGGAGATACTAACAAATTGCCAGCAGCTAAATATTATGACTTATATACAAGTGCAACGTTAAGCCAAGCATGTGATGGACAGGTATGTTATGGACATGCCTTATCGGAAACTGCAGGATGGTATGGTGATGGTCAATATTTGCTAAGCTCTACGAGCCCATGGTTCAGACGTGGCGGCGCATACAACCATATATTAACTGCAGGAGTGTTTCGCTTCAGCGCCGACACAGGTGGTGCGTCCCTATGGTGGTCATTCCGCCTTGCACTTGCTCCTATAGAAAATTAAGTCTTTTTTAAACAAGGACTAGATGTGGAAATAAATTAGAATATCTATGTAAACCTCAAAGTAAAATTGTTGCTTTGAGGTTTTAGTTTGGGTGGTTTGTTTACTTTTGAGGAAGAATTATGATAAAATATAAAAGAGGATAGAAAAATGAAGAAAATAAAGAAGAAAAATCGAAATTCTATTGGCATGGGAAACAGTATTATTATTGTTGCTCTTCTTTGTTTTGTTATTATTGCGGCAAGAGGATTACAACTTTCCCTTTCCAAAGAAATTGATGGAATTAACTTAAAAGAATTTGCGTCCTATCGTACGACTGCTACCGATATACTTCCTGCTAAAAGGGGAACGATTTACGATGTGAATGGCAATATTCTTGCACAAAATGTTTACTCTTATACATTAATTGCTTACCTAGATTCTTCTAGAACTACAGATGATTCTAAGCCCAAACATGTAGTAGATCCCGTGATGACCGCTGAAAAACTAGCCCCTATTTTAGGAATGGATAAAGATCGAATTGTTGAAATATTATCTAAAACGACGTATGTAAATGATAAAGGGGAAACCAAGAATGTTTATCAAACGGAGTTTGGTGCTAAAGGAAAAGGATTAACCGGTGTTGTAAAAGACCAGATTGTTGCTTTGCAACTTCCAGGGATCGATTTTATAGAAACGCAAAAAAGATATTATCCGAATGGAAATTTCTTATCTTATACGATTGGATACGCCAAATCAAATGATGATGGAACCATTGCAGGAGAAATGGGTATTGAACAATACTATAACGATGCTTTGTCTGGAGTGGCAGGGTCTGTTACTTATCAAAAAGATTTACAAGGATACAAGATTGTCAATACACCAGAGATTAGACAAGAAGCGATTGCGGGAAAAGATATCTATTTGACGATTGATGATAACATTCAATTCTTTATTGAACAAGCGATTAAGAACAGTGCTAGTAAATATAGTTTTGAACGTCTTAATATTTTGATTGCCGAAGCGAAGACGGGTCGTATTTTAGGTATGAGTACCTATCCTTCGTTTGATCCAAACGTTCGAAATATTACCAATTACCTAGATCCGATGGTAACAACGGCTATTGAACCAGGATCCACCATGAAAATATACTCGTATCTTGCGGCTATGGAAGAGGGCGTCTACGATGGCAATGCCAAGTTTAAATCCGGTGTCTATGTAACCAAAGATGGAACAGAAATTGGAGACCATAACCGACAAGGATGGGGTATGATTACCTTTGATCGAGGTTTTGCTCTATCTAGTAACGTTGGAGCATTGACCTTAGTAAAAGATTACATGAACGGGGATATTTTACGCAATTACTATCTTAAATTAGGCTTTGGAAGTACGACTGGAATTGAACTTCCAAAAGAAGCAAGTGGTAAGATTGATTTTCGCTACGAAACCGAGATTTTCAATGCAGCCTTTGGACAAGGAATTCTAACGACACCGATTCAAAATGTAAAAGCGTTAACGGTGCTTTCTAATAACGGAGTGCTTTTACAACCTTATTTAGTGGATAAAATTGTTGACCCTTTAAGTAATGAAGTAGTCTATCAAGGAAAGACAACGGAACTAGGTAGAATGGCTAGTGAAGGAACCGTTTCTAAATTGTTGGAATTAATGCATGATGTAGTTAAAGAAGGAACCGGAACTCCTTACTATATGGAAGGCTATGATATTGCGGCTAAAACAGGAACTGCTCAGATTGCTAGTACCAATGGAACCGGTTATTTGACAGGTCCTAACGATGTTATTCGTGGCTTTGCAGGTGTTTATCCTGGAAATGATCCTGAATTTATTATTTATGCTACCGTAACCAAACCGAATCCCAATACGACTTCACCTTTATCGGATGCCATTAAAGAAATCATTCAAAATATTGCCAAATATAAAAACATTGAAACCAGTACAACACCGACGGAAGAAATTAAAACGATTACTTTAGATAGTTACTACAACCAAAATAAAGACGATGTGGTTAGTACTTTAAAAGCCAATAAGATTACTTCAGTTGTAATCGGAGATGGCGATAAAATTATTAATCAATATCCAAAAGAAGGATCTATTGTTAACTCTAAAGAAAAAGTATACTTACTGACTAATGGTAGTAAGATTACCTTACCTAGTTTTACAGGATGGAGTCATAAAGAAGTCATTAATTACTTTGATTTAGTAGGAACACCTTACGTGATTAATGGAACGGGATATGTAGTGAGTCAAGATCAGAAAAAAGGCACTGTTTTAACGAAAGAGGTAACCGTTACACTGGAATTAAAACCTAAGTTTACAACGGAAGAAGAAAAGAAGGAGACAGATTCTACTGAAGAGAAAGAATAAGAGGGAATGTTTTCCTCTTTTTTTTCATACATTGTGTTGAGGTGTTCATCCATGTTCACAAAAAAGATCGATGCTAGGATTAAAGTCATTTTTTTAATATTGATTTTACTATTTGTTTTTATTATTTTGCGTGTTTTTTATGTACAAGTCATCGATTATAACTTTTTATCGGATTTAGCCGATGATTTATGGAGTAGAAATTTACCTGTGGAAGCCAATCGTGGATTGATTTTAGATCGAAATGGGGTTGTACTTGCTGATAATTTAACGACAACATCGCTTGTGCTAATTCCTAATCAAATTACGGATAAGGAAACGGTTACAAAAGAACTTGCTCGTATTTTAAATGTAAATGAAGAAGAAATGGCAGAACATGTCAATAAAGTTACTTCCATTGAAAGAGTGCATCCCGAAGGAAGAAGATTATCGTATGAAGTAGCCGATGAAATAGCATCCCTCAATTTAAGTGGTGTCTATCTAGTCAAAGAAGCAAAAAGATACTATCCTTATGGAGATTTATTATCGCATGTTTTAGGTTATGTCGGAATTGATAATCAAGGACTATCGGGATTAGAGCTACAATATGATGAATATTTAACAGGCGAACAAGGAGCGATTAAATATTTTTCAGATGCCAAAGGAAATAAACTGGATTTATCCGAAGTCTATGTAGCACCCCAAGATGGCATGAACATTCAACTGACCATCGATTATAAAATACAGATGTCACTTGAACGGGAACTCGATAATGTGGTCTCTATGTTTAATCCCGATATGGCATTGGCAATTGTGGTGGATCCTAATAACGGAGAAATCTTGGGTATGAGTTCAAGACCTAATTACGACCCTAATAATTATCAAAAGTATTCGACTGAAACTTTGTCGAGAAATCTACCTATTTGGGCATCTTACGAACCTGGAAGTACCTTTAAAATTATGACTTTTGCTTCGGCCTTGGAAGAAAACTTAATCGATATGGAAAAAGACCACTTCTACGATAGTGGGGGTGTCACCATTGGCGGAAGTAGAATTGGATGTTGGAAAGCAGGAGGTCATGGGGATCAAACCTTTTTGCAAGTATTAGAAAATTCTTGTAACCCAGGCTTTGTTAAATTAGGACAGATGCTAGGAAAAGAAAGACTTTTCTCTTACCTTGAGAAGTTTGGCTTTGGTACAAAAACGGGTGTCGATTTAACGGGAGAAGGGGAAGGAATCATCTTTCCACTGGACCGGGTAGGAGAGTTGGAGCTAGTGACTACGGCCTTTGGTCAAGGGGTAAGTGTCACTCCCATACAACAAGTGATGGCGGTATCCTCCGTCGTTAATGGAGGAAGTCTTTATAGTCCTTACATCGTTAAGAATATTTTGGAACCCGAGACCAACAGTATTGTTAAAACGTATGAAAAAAAGTTTGTACGAAATACCATTAGTAATGAAACCTCCTTAAAGATGCGTTATGCTTTAGAAAGCGTAGTAGCACGAGGGGGAGGAAGATACGCTTATATCGATGGTTACCGTATTGGGGGAAAAACTGGAACGGCCCAAAAAGTTGAAAATGGAAGATACTTAGTCAACAACTACATCATGTCTTTTATGGCCGTTGTTCCTAGTAACGATCCTAAGGCTATCTTGTATGTGGCCATTGATAATCCTAAAAACACCGCCATGTTATCCAGTTATACGACGGCACCTGTGGCAAGACGCATTTTATTAGACATTATCGATGCTTTGGATATTCCAAAACAGGAAGGTCAAATTGAAAAAGTCTACCAATGGGATGATGAAGTGTACGCGGAAGTACCTAATGTCATTGGCTTAACCGCTAAAGAAGCCTCTAAAGCCTTGACAGACTTTAAAGTGGAGTACACGGGAAATGGCGAAAAAGTAGTAGAACAAAGCCCTGAAGCAGGAAATAGAATTGCCAAAGGAAGTACCATACGTCTTCTTTTGGAATAAAAAGTCGATTTCTTTCATTGTCAAATAATGTACAACTTGCTCAAAATCAAACTAAAGTAGTAAAGTTTGTAGTATAATTTTCTAAGAAATAGGAGTGAAATCTATGCTTATATTAAACAAAGCAATCGCGGTTGTCATGATGGGCTTTTTGTCTTCGGTTATTTTTGGGCTCATCTTAATTCCTCTTTTAAAAAGAATGCATGTAGGACAACGGATTAGTGCCTATGTAGGAGAAAATCATCGTAAAAAAGAAGGAACGCCAACTATGGGTGGACTCATCTTTATCGTTCCTACGGCGATTATCACCTTGGTCTTAACGGCTCTAGGGTATTTGGAAATGACCGATGATTTGAAAATCGTATTAGTGGTTTTTATTGGTTATGCCCTTTTAGGTTTTTTGGATGATTATTTATCGATTAAACATAAAGAAAACGATGGACTAACGACCGCACAGAAATTTTTAGGACAATTGATTATGGCTATCATTGTTTTCTATCTCTACATGAAAGGCAACAATGAAACATCGCTCGTCGTTTCAACGTTACATATCAATATTGAAATGGGTTGGTTCTATGGTGTGTTCTTACTGTTCCTTTTAATTGGTAGTAGTAATGCAGTCAATTTAACGGATGGTTTGGATGGCCTTGCAGGAGGATTGTCTGCTATTGCTTTTATCGCTTTTAGTTTGATTTCAATGATGGTAGGGTTTCAAGAAATCGGACTCTTTACTTTCTTATTAGTGGGATGCCTTCTTGGATTCTTAGTCTACAATACGCATCCTGCAAAAGTGTTCATGGGGGATACGGGATCTTTGAGTTTAGGAGCCGTAATGGCGGTTATTGCAATCCTTGTTCACCGTGAAATTACCTTACTTGTCGTTGCTTTCGTCTTTGTTATTGAAACTTTAAGTGTTATCTTACAAGTATTTTGGATTAAAGTATTCCATAAGAAATTATTCTTGATGACTCCACTTCATCATCATTTTGAAAAATTAGGATGGCAAGAGACCGATATTGTAAAACTCTTTTGGGTCGTTGGTTTAGTTCTTGCTATGGGAGGAATTTATTTCGGTATTTGGATGTAAGAAAGGATACGTATGAAAAATAAAAAGATGGATAAGATTCTTTTTATCGCTGTTTTATTTTTAGTACTGTTCGGACTCGTAATGATTTATTCTTCATCAAGTATTTGGGCAGCATACAAGTTTAACGATGCTTTCCACTATGTGAAGAGTCAAGCATTATTTATCATAGTAGGATTCATACTCATGATTTATATTTCAAAAGTAGATTATAATTGGTACTATAAAAAGACAAATCTTATTTTAAGTATTTGTCTTTTATTATTAGTGCTAGTCTTAATTCCGGGCATAGGAAGTGTTCGTAATGGAAGTAGAAGTTGGTTTGGAATTGGTTCTTTTGGTGTGCAACCTTCGGAATTTGCAAAACTGGGATTGATTATTTTTACAGCAAAATATTTATCGAAGAGTAATAAGTTTGTTAAAGATTTAAAAAAAGGAGTTATTCCTATTCTAGTAGTCCTCTTTTTAATCTTTGGTTTAATCATGCTTCAACCGGATTTTGGAACAGGTATGATCATTATTTTAAGTATTATTGCCATGCTCTTTATTGCTGGGGTCGACATGAAATTCTTTATCGGTTTAGGTCTTTTAGGTGTCGTTGGAATTGTCGTTTTAATCTTGATTGCACCTTACCGAATGGACCGGATTACGTCTTTCCTCAATCCTTGGAGTGATCCACTAGGTACTGGTTTCCAAATTATTCAAAGTCTCTATGCGATTGGGCCTGGTGGATTACTGGGTATGGGTTTCTTAAACTCTAGACAAAAACACTTCTATTTGCCAGAGCCTCAGACGGACTTTATCTTTTCGATTATTTCAGAAGAGTTTGGTGTTTTAGGGGTTCTCATTGTAAGCACTTTCTTCCTTCTTGTTTTATGGAGGGGTATTAAGATTGCTCTTGATGCCAAAGATTCGTTTGCCAAATATTTAGCTTTTGGGATGGTTTTTCAAATTTTAATTCAGACCGTGATGAATTTAATGGTGGTTATTGGTCTTATTCCTGTAACCGGGTATGCCCTTTTGTTGTACTCATAACTACAATCAAATTTTTCCCTTATTATAAGGGCATTCGTGAGATTATA
>CANQIE010000036.1 GCA_947623935.1 uncultured Bacilli bacterium
TAATTTTGTCCTAAGGGTTATAACAAAAGTACAGGCAACCCTATATTTTTTTATAACTCTAAAAGGGCAAAGGGGGTAACACTTCCGTTCTTATCTTATGGAGGAAGTAGTCTCCTTGTAAGTCTCGTTAGTATTGGCATCATTCTAAATATTTCTAGAAACAATTGAAAAAAGAATGAATTTTTTGGTCGAAAATTTCGACCTCAAATTTTGCAGGATAAGGTTCGTTTTGATTATATTATTTCCTTGACATACAAGGACTTTCCTTTTATAATAACATACCTAGTGAGGAGGTATGTTTTTTATGAAATTTTGGCGTTATATAGCAAATAAAAAAAGTACTTTCTCTAACAATAATAATGATTCTTTAGAAGAACAAAAGCAAGGTACAACGGATTTAAGTTTTTCTTCAGATTCTTCTAAAGAAGATGAGCAAAATCCTCAAGAGCAAAATGATAATCAACAAAGTGAGAAATTGAAGGAATCTAGCAGTAATCAAGATACTTTAGAAGATCAAGAAACACAAGAGCAAGTATCAGGAAAAGATCAAGAAAGTTTAAAAGAGTCTAGTTCAAGTCGAGATAATTCTAATAAGGAACAAAGTTCTTCACAAGAACAAAATGCTAGTAAAATGGAAACGAGTAAAAATGGGGAAAGTCCTCAAAGTTCCAGTGAAGATGATTCGAATCAAGAACAAAAAACATCTCAAGAAAATAGTTCTAGTCAAAATGAATCTAATGAGAATGGAGGAAATACACCAAAACCCAGTTCAAATGAACAAAGATCAAGTGATGAACAAGAAAATGCTCAAAAACAAAACTCTAGTGAAAAGGGAAGTCAAGAACAAAATCCAAGTGAACAGGAATCAAGTAACCATCAAGATAGTGAAACAGATCAAGACCTAGAGGGACAAGACGCCAATCAAGGAGATTATATAGATCAAAACTTAAGTAGCAAGATGCCCTTTGATGGAACAAGTGCTTTTGAAGGACAAGACCCAAGTGGACAAGTATCAAGTGAAGATCAAAGTAGTTCAGGGAGTCAAGACTTAGAGAAACAAGAAAGTAGTAAAAATCCAAGTACTTTAGAAGGTCAAGGTTCTAACAATCAAGAATTAAGTAGTCCATTAGATACTTCACAGGAACCAAAACTTAGTGAAAGTAGTTCTAATCAGGAATCAGAATCTTCTAAGGAACAAAGTTCCAGGGAAAAAGAAATGAGTGAAAATAAGGATGGTTCCCCTAGACAAGAAATAGATGAAACAAGTCCTACTCAAGATCAAGAATCTAGTATAGATCAAGGAATTTCTCAAGAACAGAAGGAATCAAAAAATAAAGAGTCTAATGGTCAAGAGATGGATATCAATGAAGAGACCACTTTGAAAGACCAAGATGCTAAAGAAAAAAATGATGAGGCAAGTGATTTAGATTCATCTTCTATATCCCAAAAGAAAAAACAAGATAACAAACATAAAAAAACAGAAAAAGAAAAAGCTCATAAACGAAAAAAAGATCCTTTTAAAGATGGAGAGGCTGAAGTACCGAAAGAAAAAATTGAAAAACCGGAACGGACGGAAGCAACCAATCAGTTCTTAGGGCAATTAGGAACGCTTCCTTTCTTTAAAGATCGCTCTCATGGAGGTAGTTATTCGATTGATACTGCTAGTGATACAGAAGTATCGGAGACGGTTATTCGAACACTTATATCTAAATTTTTAAATCAACGGTTCTGTCGTAAAGTATCGGACCTAAATGTTAGAAGTACGGCTTTAGAACGATCGGAAGGGTTCTATCGATGGGATGTTAAAAGAGTGGTTAAACATTTGGAAACAGAACAGTTAACTAAAGTGTTACATGATAAATATGGATATCAGTATGCCCAAGGAAAATATGAAAATGTTCCTTTATCTTTCTACTTTGATATGTCTGGTAGTATGAGTAATTATACCAATATGTTAGCCGTTATTGCGATTGAACTATTAAAAAAAGATGTTAAAGTCTTGGTGGGATTTAACGAAACGGTGCATGTTCAAATTGAAAGTATTCCCAAAGAATTAACGGTTAAAGAACTGGCTAAGTTTTTATCATCGGCAGGATATTCTTCATCGATTGAAAATTGTCCTAAAGAGACTAAGGACCGTATTACGTATAGAACTATTAATCAAGATATTGATAAATATTTAATTTCCAAGAAAGCAGAGAAATGTGTCATTTTTGCCGATTGTGATCCTATCGATGAAATCATTCGGCTATCCCAAAAAGTACAAGTTTATTGGTTTAACTTTGAATATCGATTTAGAGCTTATGATTTAGATGGTTATAAAGGATTTGCTTATAAGGTATCCAGTCTTGAAGATATTGCCGAAGGACTCATCAAAGTCAATGAAAAAAGATTTGAAGCATTGATTTATACCGATACCGATGAAGAAAAAACATTAAGGAGGTAAAGCATGATAAAAATTGATGAATTAAAAAAAGAAATTGAAGCGACGGGATATTATCCAACGGAAGAATTATTATACGATACTTTCAATGCACTTATGGTGTTTATGAGTGGAGAATCTAATCCTGGACAAGATGTATTTGCTCTTTGTTTAGAAGGCCCTCCTGGAGCCGGTAAATCTTCTTTTGCTAAAATGTATCGCGATATTGTAGAAAAGCACTTTAATACTTCTGTGGAGTTAGTGGAGTACCAGTGTGATCCTGCAACTTCTGAAGAAAAATTAAAAGAGGATATTCGTATCGTTTCGGTAGTAACTAGAAATGGAAAGGATGTTATTATTCCAGGTATTTTGGTTCGTACGGTGCAACTTTTAAATGAAGGAAAGAAAGTGATTCTCTTTGTTGATGAGTACGATAAAGCAAGAGAAGAGACGGATTCCTTCTTCTTACAGTTTTTACAAGATGGAAAACTTAATGCTGTTCAGTCCGGAGACATGGAAGTAAAGAAAGAGTATAAAAACAACTTACAAGTAATCTTCTGTAAAAACGATGCTAGAGAAGAACTATCAGGTCCCCTTACAAGACGTCTTAGGGTCATTCGCTTGGATTACATGAAACCGGAGTTGTTTCATACCGTTGCAAGAAGAGTCTTAATTGACGAAGCAAGTGAAAAAATAGAAGAGAGTCTTTTAAACTTAGTAACTTTGATGTATCAATATGCTTATAGCAAAAAAGAAATCTTTAATCGTCTTCCATCTTGTTCAGAAATGTTAATTGCGCTAGAGGATGCCAATCGTCTTATGAATTTAGCGAATGCTCCTCAATATATTATTTATCGAACGCTCGTTAAAAATATGTTTAAAAATCAAGATGATTTAACGACTTTTGAAGAACAACTTCCAAAATCAAGAGATGAAATCGATAAAAAACTTGCCAAAACGATTAAAGAGATGAAACAGAATGATATTAAACAGGATCCAAAAGAAGAAAAACAAAGTTTAGTCTCTTTAATGAGCCAAACAGTCTTTGAAGGAGAGGCTAAAAAATTAGCCAAGACAGCCCAAGGACTCGAAGACTTAATCAAAAAATATGAACTTGAATTTGCTGCTATGAAAAAACGTTATGAAGAAGAACAAGAACAAGAGTTAGAGCGAATTCGTTTAGAAAATGGACAACTCTTATCTTCTAGTAGATTCCCTAAAGCAGAGGGGAACTTCTTCGATGAAACGTTAAGTGTTCGAAGAGGTAAAAGTATTTTTGAAATAGATATAAACGATGAATGGACCGAAGTAGCTCGCGCTTCTATGCCTTCTTTATCTCATCCTAGTTTGATTGAAAATTTAATCGAAGCAGGGGTCGATGTAACTATCTATGAAAATGGAATAGCTCTAGAAAATGACGACAACTATCGCTTAATCGTCTTCAAAGAATTGGATGAAGAGAAAAATCCACATTATCGTTTTATGGCAAATCATTCGGTTATTCCTTCTACTTTTTTAGGCAGTATTTATGCTTTTATCGATTTTTCAAAACAAGTTTTCGATGGACAACTCAATCGTTCTTCAATCAAAGAATCAGGAAATTATCAAGTAAATGCCCTTGTCTATGACGATCAAGAATTAACCTATGAAAAAGTACTTGATCATGTTTACCATGTAGAAATCAATGATAAGGTCGATCATATTGACAAATTAGGTACCATGGTAGAAAGTCTTTCTTGTGCAGATTTTGAACCCGTTACCAAAAGCAATAATCAATTGATTGAACGCAAAGAGAAGGTGCTTACGAAATGACAATAGTCGATATTCATCAACCGGAAAAAGATAAACTAGAGGGCTTGAAGTCGTTAGGTATAGATGACGCCTCAAAAAAGGCTTTTCAGGCTCGAATTGCTAAAGTCAGTGATGAAGAAAAAATGGATTTGTGGCAAGCATTAATTGGGCGTCTTTCTGATTCTCTTTTTCACGATGAAGAAGACCAAAAAGAAGTGGAAACTTTGTTATTAAAAGGAGCAGCACCTTCCTATTATGATGCTAAACTAGATACTTTTCCGTTACTTCTTTGTGCCGAAAACAATTATAAGAATGCGCTTTGTCTTTTAATCAAGGCAGGAGCCGATGTTGATCAAGTCAATGGTCTTAAAAAAAGTGCCCTCATGAAGGCTTCTGAATATGGAAATGTCGATATTGCTCTATACTTAATCATTTGTGGAGCCAAATTAAATCTAAGAGATCTTTATGGGAACAATGCCCTTATGATTGCTTATCAAAACAATCAATCTAAAATATTTGAAATGCTTTTATATTGTGGAAGTGTCTACAATAATGTCAATATCTATGGTCAAACTATTTTTAATATGAAACCTACTTTTAGTTTTGAAAATATGCCTTTGCCTTTGGATAGAGGAACGAATGAAGAAGAAAAAGATTTGTTAACTTATACCGATATTCAAGCGAAATTAACTGAAGCTAAACAAAAAGCAAAAGAAATGAAGGATAAAGTTTTAATTAAATAAAAGAACTTGTCCTTTTTTTGTTATAATAAAGTAAAGGAGGAATTACCGTGAAAACTAAAAAAATACTGATTGTAGGAGGAGGGGCTTCGGGTCTTTGTGCAGCCATTATGGCAAGAAGAAAAGGCTATGAAGTTACCATTGTCGATAAAAATGACACAATGGGAAAGAAACTTTTACTAACTGGATCGGGTCGTTGTAACTTTTTTAATAAAGATATGGATTTAAGATATTTTCATTCAACCGATCCTGCTTTAATCTCTTCTTTTGTTGATTTGGAAACGATTAAAGAAGTACTTCCTTTCTTTAAATCCATTGGTATTCTTCCAGAAGATAGAGATGGGTATTTATATCCCTCTACGTTACAAGCATCGACTTTAAGAGAAGCGCTTATCTATGAAGCCGAAAATCTAGGATGTACTTTTCTTCCTTCATTTGATGTTCAAAAAATAGAAAAGAAAAAGGATTTATTTTATATCTATAGTCCTGATGTGGTTCTTACAAGTGATTATGTTGTGATAGCAGCAGGCTCTAAAAGTTATCCTAAGACGGGAAGTGATGGAGATTCTTATAAGTTAGCATCTTCCTTTGGGCATACGATAAGAGAAGTGTATCCTAGTTTAGTTCCCCTTAAAGGCGTAGGTTCTTATTTTAAACGTTGGGATGGAGTACGTATGAAGGCCTCTTTAACGGCACGAACCGATACTTCTATTTTGTCTACATCAAATGGAGAAGTACAATTTACCGATTATGGCTTAAGTGGTATTTGTGTTTTTAATCTAAGTGGCGAAATCAATCGTTCCCTACATCAAGGAAAAAAAGTTTTTATCGACATTAACTTCTTATATACTTATGGTATTACGACGATGGAAGAAGCATTATCTTTCTTTAATGAACGTGCTCACATCTTATCCAAACGAAATCTTCGCATTTTTTTAGAAGGGTTATTTCCTTATAAATTAGTTCCACTTTTTATCGAAAAGGCCTCGTTATCTAAAGAACAAGTATATGCAGATTTATCTTTAGATGAAAAAAAGCGTTTAGTAAATTTACTTCTCTCTTTTACGGTTCCTATTCAAGAGAGTTTAGCATTTAATCGAAGCCAAACGTCAGTAGGAGGTATTTCCCTTTTAGAAGTAGATTCTTCTAGTATGGAATCAAAACTGGAAAAAGGTCTTTATATTTTAGGAGAAGCCTTAGATATCGATGGTGATTGTGGAGGGTATAATTTAGGTTTTGCTTGGATTTCAGCGCTTAAAATGGGTAAAAGTTTGGAGGAAGTAAAGTGATTCGAATAAAGCAAATTAAAATACCGGTGGATGTGGAGCAAAAGATGCATCTTGAAGGAAAAATCTTAAAAAGATTAGGCATTTCTTCTTCCGATTTACAGACTTATATCATTCATAAACAGTCCCTTGATGCAAGGCATGATGAACCTTTCTATGTCTATGAAGTGGATGCTACAGTTTTAAACGAAAAAGAAATATTAAAGAAAAGACAAGATGGAAATCTTTTTCTTGCACCCGATGAAACGTATCATTTGCCACCTCATGGAACAGTTCCTTTAAAACATCGTCCGGTGGTAGTAGGAAGTGGACCTGCTGGTTTATTTGCATCTTACCTTTTAGCAGAAGAAGGATACCAGCCTTTGATTATTGAACGAGGAGATGCTATGGAAGAACGTATTACGAAAGTGGAATCTTTTTGGAACAATAACGTTTTAGATACGGAAAGCAATGTTTCCTTTGGTGAAGGAGGGGCTGGTACTTTCTCAGATGGCAAACTAAATACGCTTGTTAAAGATCCTTTTCTAAGAAGTAAAAAAGTATTTGATATCTTTGTTGAAAATGGTGCAGATGAAGAGATTAAATATGTTAAGAATCCACATATTGGAACCGATCGATTGCGTTCTATTGTTGTTAATATGCGTAAAAAGATTATCGAGATGGGTGGGACTTTCCTTTTTAGAACGAAATTAACTGATATTGTAATTGAAAATGAAAAAATAACGAAGATTATAGTTAATGAAAAAGAAGAAATTCCCGTAGATGTGTTGATTTTAGCTATTGGTCATAGTGCAAGAGATACCTTTACTATGCTTTACCGAAAGAAGATTCCTATGACTTCTAAACCTTTTGCAGTGGGTGTTCGTATTTCGCATTTACAAAAGGATATCAACGAAAGTCAGTACGGTAAATATGCGTCTTTTTTACCTCCTGCTAGTTACAAACTTACTTATACGACCCAAGATAAAAGAGGAGTCTATTCATTTTGTATGTGTCCTGGTGGTTACGTCGTCAATGCTTCGAGTGAAGAAAAGGGAATTGCTATTAATGGCATGAGCAATTATAGACGAGATACCGAAAGTGCCAATAGTGCACTCGTTGTAACGGTCGATGCCCATGATTTTGGTCCTGGGGTGTTAGATGGTGTCAAGTTTCAACGTACTTTAGAAGAGAAGGCTTATCGATTAGGAAATGGAAAAATTCCTACTCAACTATTAGGTGATTTTAGACAAAATAAACTTTCAACTCAGTATCAGAAGATTTATCCGGTAGTCAAAGGTAGTACCTCTTTTGCTAATTTAAATGAATTATTTCCCTCTTATATTAATGAGGCTCTTTTAGAATCCCTTCCTTATTTTGGTAAAAAAATTAAGGGATTTGATCAGGAAGATGCTTTACTTATGGGCATCGAGAGTAGAACTTCGTCTCCAGTTCGTATTTTACGTGATGAACATTTAGAGTCCGAAATCAAAGGCCTTTATCCTTGTGGAGAGGGTGCCGGTTATGCGGGTGGCATCACAACTTCGGCCATGGATGGTGTAAAGGTCGCAGAAGAAATTGTAAAAAAGTATTTATGAGTTTGAAATTTTACGTTATACTAATAATAGGGTGAAGTGTATGAATCAAAAAATTGTCTTAATCGGATGTGGAAACGTCGGTATGTCATACGCCTATGCACTACTGAATCAACGAACGAGTGTCAATGAACTGGTGTTAATCGATATCAATCAGGAACGTACGATTGGTGAAATGAAAGATTTACAACATGGTCTTCCTTTTGCTCCATCGAAGATCAATATTCATGTGGGTGACTATCCTGACTGTAAAGATGCTAGAATGGTAGTAATTGCCGCAGGTGCCAATCAAGAAGTAGGAGAGACCAGAATGGACTTGATTGACAAAAACGCGAAGATTTTTAAAAGCATTGTGACATCGGTCATGGCATCTGGCTTTAATGGCATTTTCTTAATAGCAACCAATCCTTTAGATGTGATGACTTATCTTACGTGGAAGTATTCAGGTCTTCCTACTTCACAAGTTCTAGGAAGTGGAACATCACTTGACACGGCACGTCTCAGGTACATGATTGCCGATAAAATTGGGGTCAATCCTAAAAATATTCATGCTTATGTGATGGGCGAACATGGTGATAGTGAGTTTGTTCCTTGGAGTATTGCTCGTGTTGGATTAGAATCCGTCGATAATTATCTATCTAAAGAAGATGAGGAAAAGATTTATGTCGATGTACGAGATGCTGCTTACGATATCATTAAACGCAAAGGTTCTACCTGTTACGGAATTGGAATGTGCTTAGTTCGCATTACCAATGCAATTCTAAGCGATGAAAATACGATTATAGCTGTTTCGAGTTATGATGATGAAAACGATCTCTTTGTAGGAGGCGCTACGATATTAGGTAATACCGGAGTTAAAAAACGAATTAAAATACCGTTAACCAAAGAAGAGGAAGAAAAGATGGCTAAATCGATTACATCAATAAAAGATGCTATAATGTCTTTAGAAAATAAAGATGAAGAAATGATTTAATGGAGGTTCTTATGGAAAATGAAAGAAAAAAAAGATCAACACCTAAATATATTGTCTTGCTTTTATTACTTTCCCTTGCCTTAATTACGGCGGGAACATCCTTTGCCTTTTTTGAGTATATGACAAGAGGAACGACTGAAAACTACATTGAAACAGCCAATGTCATTTTTAGATATGATGAAAAAGAGACTCAAGGAAATGGACTTCTTCTTAAAAATCAACTTCCTATTGCAGATGAAGTAGGAAAACAATTAGAAGGAGAAAATCAAACTTTTGACTTTGATGTATTTACGAATGTTCAGGATATGGACATCAAATATCAACTGATTGCTACGAAAGAAGAAAGTACTGATTTGCCTGAAGAGTTTGTTAAAATCTATTTGACTCAAGTGGATGGAGATCAAGAAAATCCTGTAAAATCTACGCTTCATGATGATGGCGAAGTTGTTTTATATAACGAATTAGAAGATGTAACCTTTAATAATCAAGAAGGAAAAGTGCTCTATGAAGAGGTCATGAATAACAAAGAAGACTATATGAAATCTTTCCGTTTAAGAATGTGGGTTTCAAACGAAGTAGATGCTTTAGATGAGGCATACATGGAAAAAGAATTCTCTATTAAAGTTTCTATCTTTGCTATTTCAGTGTAAACATTAAGACAATGGTTTAGAAAGCGTTTAATCGCTTTTTCTTTTGCGACAAAGTCCATTATTGGTGTAGTCAAAAGTGTCAACTGTATAATTTTTGTCAAATTCCTTGACGGGGGGGGGTAACTTTATTATAATTAAATATGATAGGAGGATATGAAAAAAATGTACGAGGAAAATAATAAGAATAATACCGGACGGCAAGTATTATTATCAGTTTTAGCCGTAGCCATCTTAGTAGTTGCAGTAGTAGGAGTGTCATTTGCGTTCTTTACTTATTCAAGACAAGGAACCACGACCAATACGATTAGTACGGGTACTTTAGTATTTAAGTATGACGAAGTTACTCCGGGAATTACTTTAACCAATGCTTTACCATTAACTGATGATCAAGCAAAAACTTCATTAGAAAAAGAAAATGGATATTTTGACTTTTCTGTAACTTCAACTATCAAAGGAAATATGAATATTTCTTATGATGTTATTGTAGAAGAAGCATCAGACCCTGATTTAGTTAAAACATTGGAATCAAAATATGTTAAAGTTCGTTTGCGCAAAGGAACAGGAGCAGGAACATTTAGTGAAGATGGTACCATTTCTTATTTTGATGCTTTAACTAAATGTGATAAAGATGGTAACGATGCTGGAGACGCAGATTCTAATTTTAGAAAATTAGCCACTGATAGTTTTACAGAGGATGATACGACAAAAGGAAACAATACACATTATTATCGCTTCCAAATGTGGATGTCTGATAAATATTACAATAAAGGGGAAGCAGAAGGAACAACTATGATGGAAAATGATATTTGTACTAAAACTGAGTCAGAAGCAGCGGAAGTGGATTGTGATTGTGCAGTAGTTGGAGATGAGACTACGAATGCTGATTTGACTACCGATACATGTACATTTGTAAGAAGAGGAACCAACGCTAAAACTTTCTCGGTTAGACTCAATGTTGTTGCTAAAGATGCACCAGCAGCATAATAGAAAAATATAAGTATCCACAAAGGATACTTTTTCGTTAAATTAAGAGATAAAGTCACGGTAAAGGAAAAAATAAGTTTTAAGTTGAAAGTTCTCTAAAATCAAGG
>CANQIE010000037.1 GCA_947623935.1 uncultured Bacilli bacterium
AAAGCGAATCAAGTAGTAAATGGAAGTTGGATATATAATGATATGACTTTCTCTGTAAAAGTAAATGTATATGCACAGAATGGAGCAATAGATGATCCAGCAGTACCTTCAACAAATCCATATCAAGAGTCACAAGATAAAAGTGGAGCCAATGTACCTGCTTTAGTAGAAGGGTTAATACCAGTGGTTTATGATGGAGCACAACAAAAGTGGGTAAAGGCAGGATATGCTGGATGGTATAATTATGACAAACAGGAATGGGCGAATGCAGTAACGGTTACTGCAACACATAGAAATGCATATCAAGAAGCAGAACCAGGAATAGAAATACCCATGGAAGATATCAATACAATGTGGGTCTGGATACCAAGATATGAATATAATTATGTAACAATTGCAGATTATGCAGGAGGGGAAGATGCCAATCATCCTGGAGCAATAGATATTAACTTTATCAATGGAGTTAATGATACACCAAGTGATTCAGCAAATTATAAAGTACATCCAGCCTTTAACTTTGGAGATGACAAATTAACAGGAATCTGGTATGGAAAGTTTGAGCCAAGTAATGAAGAACAAACATTTGATAATGAGTCTGCCAATAATTCAAGCTTAACACCCATTATCAAACCAAATACAACCTCGTGGAGAAATGTAAGTACATCAAATGCTTTTTATGCATCAAGAAATATGCAAGAAAAGAAATATGATACATATGGATTTAAAAACGATTTAGTAAGTTATGATATTCATATAAGTAAAAATAGTGAATGGGGAGCAGTTGCCTATTTATCTCAAAGTAAATATGGAAAATACGGAAAAGATAAACAAGAAGTATATATTAATAACTGTTCAGATTATATAACTGGAATAGCAGGAAATACAGCAAATGAAGGAACAAGTGCAGAAACTTGTAAAACAAACACTTATGAAACGATTCAAGGACAAAAAGCATCTACGACTGGAAATATCACAGGAGTATATGATATGAGTGGTAATGCCTGGGAAAGAGTAATGGGTGCTTTGGAAGATAGTAGCAATCCAGGGAAACCAATTATAGTTGAATCAGGATTTGTTTCTGGCGAAGCAGCAGGTAACAAAATACCAGAAGCTAAGTATTATGATTTGTATAGTGGGGATGGTGTTACAAAAGCATGTAATGGAACAATCTGCTACGGACATGCTTTATCTGAAACTTTAGGTTGGTATGGTGATTATTATAATGTTTTAGGCTCTACGGCCGTGTGGTTCGCTCGTGGCGGCATCTATTTCAATATCGCGTACTCCGGTGTGTTCTACATCGGCAACACGAATGGTGCTCCGCACGCCAACTTCTCGTTCCGCCTTGTGCTTGCTCCTATCGAAGAGTAAGTGAAGATTTTATGCCTCCATCTGTATAAAGATCGAATATATGTGATGAATATAAATAAAACAACGTTTTGAGCGTTGCTTTATTTTTTTATAGCTCCTACTTCGCAACGATTACCATAAGAATCAATTAATTCATTGTTTCTTAAAATAGAAATAATTTCACAGTGATTAGGACAATGATTACACTCGGATCCTATGGTTTTAAAGTTATAATTTTTAATACTAAAAGTAAAAGGCTTCTTTAAATTGGTTCTTTGGGCAAGAATCGCAACACCTAAGGCACCCATTAAGTGTCCCTCTTTATCCGTGATAATGTTTTCTTCTAGAATTTCTTCAAAGGCCTTTTTAACCCCTTTATTTTTACTTACGCCTCCTTGAAAGATAATAGGGGATAGAATCTTTTTACTTTTACCTACATTATTTAAATAATTTAGAGCAACACTTTTGCAAAGACCTGCAATAATATCTTCTTTGGCATATCCCATTTGTGCTTTATGAACTAAATCACTTTCGGCAAAAACGGTACAACGTGCAGCAATCTTAGTAGGATTTTTGCTGGTTAGAGCAATATCTCCAAATTGTTCTACCGGAATATGAAGTCGTTCTGCTTGACTCGATAAGAAAGCACCGGTTCCTGCTGCACACAAGGTATTCATGGCATAATCGGTGACAATGCCCCTATCAATTAAAATAATCTTAGAGTCTTGTCCACCAATTTCTAGAATAGTTCGAACATCGGGATGTCTTGATAAAGTTCCTACGGCATGAGCGGTAATTTCATTTTTGATTAATACCGCATTGAGCATGGAACCAATTAATCTTCTTGCGGATCCTGTAGTACCCACCCCTACAATTTGGATATTCTTTTTTTGACAGGATTTTTCTAGACTAGAAAGTAATCTTTTTACAGCATCGATAGGATTACCATTGGTCCAAAGGTAATCTTGGGCAATGATGTTTTGCTTTTTATCGATAACGACTCCTTTAGTAGAAATGGAACCAATATCGATTCCTAAATAACATTCATTCATTTTTTTCTTCCTTTCGCATTTTTAACATATCGTAAAACGCTTCCAATCTGGTTTTAATACCTACTTCACTCGTGTTACTATCAAAACTAAAATAAATAATAGGAAGGTTTAAGTCGGAACAAATTTTAGCAATAATAGGCATGGCTCCGATTTCAGGAGTACAACCAAAAGGTTTAATATGAATAACGCCATCGTAACCATGTTCTTTTAAAAGGAGACAACGTGCTACATTATCCATTCCATCGGCACCAATCGTATATTTGCAATACTTTGAAATCTTCTTTAAATATTTCTTTTCAGCATGCACCTTTTGAAAAAGTAAATACGTTAAATCCGTAAAACGTTTTACTTCGATGTTCATTTTTGCTAGTTCTTTTTCTAAAAAGTAATTGGAGAAAGGTTCCATTGAAGAGTAGAGTTCACCAATAATACCTACTTTTAAACAGTTATTAGGTTTGTCTATTGGAATTTCCTTAAACTTCTTTTTATATTTGTGATAGATTAAGGATAGTCCTAAGAAGGTATGTACTTTAGAGAATTTTTGTAACATTTCTTTTTGTAATTTTTCAAAACTGCCTTTTTTCTTTTCAAAACCAATGTTACCTCTTATAAAATGATCTATCTTATCCATATCTTGAACCATTTTTAAGGCAAGTAATGTAAAATAAGCATATTTGATGAAAGAAAGTTTAGGCTCTATTTGTTTTAAAGTTTTATAGAGATAGGTAGGAGCAAAGTAACGTTGATTTAGTAGAGTATAAAATTTAAAGTGATAACCTAAATCTTTTAGTATTTGTTCTTGTACTTCGGCATAGTAACCATATCTACATCCACCTCCTGCTTGGACTAGAATAGTGGCGCCGTTTTCAAGGGATTCAATAAAGTTTCCTAAATTATATTTAAAAGGAATGCAGACAAAGTCAGGACTATATTTGGTTCCTAGTTCAATTGTTTTTTTGGTGATAGGAGGAGCCATCTTTATCTCTTTTTTCAATAGTTTTTTAAGAAGGAAAGTAAAGGGAACATAATAGTTACCTAATTGCGGAAAACTAACGATTTCTTGTTTTTTCATGCCTATTTTTCCTTTCTTTAATAATATCGATAAAACTTTCAAGACGGGTCATGAGACCTACCGAACTACTTAGTTCATCTCGAATTAAGAATAGAAGGGGTACGTCTTTTACTTTATGAATAATCATTTCATTGGCTAAGGAGTCTGGTCCACAAGGAAAAGAGGTAATGACAATCACACCGTCGACTTCTTTTTTATAGTGGTTAAGGGAAGCAATGATTTCCTTGTTATAAGTCCAATACATCTCTTTACTAATAGGGGCGGCATCACTTTCGATATTTTTAGTGTCGTAGCGATCGGAATACAAGACATTAATTTTTTCTTTTTTGAGATAGTCTACGATTTCACCTGCAATATATTTGTCATAGAGATTATAAGGATGCCCTACTAGAAGCATTTTTAAATTGTTTTGTTTCAGTAAAACGTTTTGACGATCTACGTCATCCAACTTTTTTGCTTCACTAAATCTTTTGGCATCAAAATAAGCATGAGCACTTTCTTGATAGGAGAAGCCTAAAGTTTTTCCTAGTGTAAGAAAGGCTTCAAACTCGCTTTGTTTTTGTTCTACATCGACGTTGTACGAAAGAATAGGGGTAATAAAAAGATTTCTAGTTAAATCGTAAAGACACGAAAAATTAGTACACAGTTTTTCTTTCTTTTTAACACATACAAGTCTGGGAACTAGGATGTAGTCACATTTTCCTTCTAAACTTTCGACATGTCCCATAAAAATTTTTAACGATAGACAGGCTTCATCGACTACATAACGACTCCCTTTTTCCAACGTTTCCTTGGTGGTTAGACCGCTTAAAATCGTCTTAATAGAAAGATTATCAAAAAAGCGTTTCCATAATGGATAATATTTATAATAAAGTAAAGCTCTAGGAATTCCTACCACGATATTCATAAGATCCCTCATTTCTTTTTACTATATGAAAGGGAATTTTTGAATAGAAGTAAAACCCATCGACAAGAAGAGAAATATTTTCTATAATAAAAGTATGAAAACATTTGATTTACCTAAAAATTTAACGAAAGAAGATCGCTTTTTGCTTTCACATATTCTAGATGGTTATCAAAAATATAAGACAACTGGTAGGAGTGAAGTTACCTTTTTTTTAGATGAGTATAAGCAAAAACTTTTTCTTCCTTTTTTAAAAGCAAGAAGTGTTCCTTTTAAACTCTATGCGCCTCATCCTTTGTGTACTAAAAAAGTAATTTATTTTGGAGAAGATACTTCTTTAGTAACGATTTATTATCTTGATAACCAGTTTTATCATTTACGACATAAAGATATTTTAGGAAGTCTTTTTGCTTTAGGACTTACCCATGAAGTCATAGGAGATATCTTTGTCGAAGAAAATAAGGCTTATTTTATCGTTTTAAAAAAGATTGAAGCTATTATTGATCAAGAACTAAAACAGATAGGAAACATGCATGTTATTTTAGAAAAAAAGGAAGAACTTCTTTTAGAAGAAGAACATTATGAAACCTTATCTCTTTTTGTTACCAGTAATCGTTTGGATTTAGTCTTAGCAAGACTTATTCCTTGTAGCAGAAAACAGGCTCTAGCTTATTTAGAAGATCATAAAGTTTTTTTAAACAACCAAGAAATTAGGAATGCTAGTTATTTTGTTCAAAAAGAAGATATTTTATCGATTCGCTCTATTGGAAAATTTAAAATAGGAATGATTACGGGAAAAACCAAAAGTAATAAATTGATTTTAGAAGTCATAAAATATTGTTAATTTTTGTTTCTTTTTGTCTAAAATTTGTTATAATCAAAGAGAGAGGATGGAATTATGAAAGAAAATTATAAGATTTTAAAAGTAAAAGAAGATGCAAGTAGTAAAGAGATTAAAGAAAGTTATCATAAGCTCAAAAAAGAATTCAAAGGAAATAATAAGAAACTAGCTAAATTAGAAGAAGCTTATCATGCTTTAATGAAAGAAGATGTGAAAGAAGAAAAGAAGTCTAAAAAAGAAGCTAGAGAACTAACTAAAAAACAAGAGAATATGTTTAAAATAACGATTGGTATTCTAGCAGGAGTTATTGTATTAGTTGGACTTTTCTTAGTTTCTGAAAAAGCAGGAATTACGGCACAGGTTGCCGCTAAACCTTTAGCAGATATTACCTATTCTGAGTTTGAAGAACTTTATAAAAAAGAAGAGAAGACGGTAGTAATTGTTGGTAGACCAACTTGTCCACAGTGTGTTATTTATAAACCGATTGTTGAAAAAGTAAATGCAAAGTATGATTTAGATATTAAATACTTGAATACCGATGAATTTAGTGATGAAGATAAGCTTGCTTTCCTTGATTTTGATAAAGAGGTAAGTGGTGCTCAAAATGGTATTTCAACACCGATGACCTTTATTGTAAGTGATAGTAAAATCGTAGATAGGATCGATGGAAGAGTAGACCAAACACAAGTAGAATCTTTCTTAAGTAAGAATCAAATGCTTCCAGAATAGGAGAAGTTATGAATAATAAAACCGTTACCGAAATGGCTTATGAATTTAAGAAAAAATACTATCATACCATTGGATGGCGTATTCGTAAAAATGCACGTGTCATTGAAAACCATTTGAATGAAGGAGAGATTCCTCTATATGCCTTTGTTGCTCAGAAAAATCATGGTATGTTAGATATCTTTCAAACAGCTGTTATTGCCCTTACCAACAAACGTATTTTAATTGGTCGTGATCGAGTAGTTATAGGTTATTTCTTAGATGGTGTTACTCCAGATATGTTTAACGATTTAAGAATTGCTTCAGGTCTTTTTTGGGGAAGAGTAATTATTGATACCATTAAAGAGCGCATTTGCTTATCCAACATTGATAAGAGAGCACTCGATGAAATAGAAACACATATTACTTCTTATATGATGACGGAAAAGAAAAAATATGGACTTCATTCCACCCAAGAAGAAAGTATAGAATCCGAATAACGGATTCTTTTTTGTTCTTAACAAACTAAAAAATCCTTGATATAATGAAAATAGGATAGGTGATAGAATGAAACGTATTATTTCATTTACTTTATTTATCGGCTTACTGATCTTCTTTTTTCAGTTTGTGATGATCTATATTAGTCAAGGTCACGAAGTAGAGTATTCTTTTCAAAGTGAAGATTATACCTACGATATAACAGAGACTTTATTAGTTGAAGATAGAGTTCCAACTTATCAATTGGCTATTCAATCTGAAGATAATTTATTCTTATTTGAAAACAAAACTGATTACAATAAACAGAAAAAGATTATTTCAGATATTAAGCGTTTTACAAGTGGAGATATTGAATGCTTATATCCGGTTTATAAAGATCAGTTGGATGATGTGCACGATCCTATGTGTGTGATGGATCATAAACAGTATAGTTACACGTATCTTTCTAGTCAAAATAGTAGTCTTTTAAGTTTTAAAGATACTTTAATGAAAGAGGGAATCACCCTTCCTTCTTGGAAAACGTTAGATGCAATGACTGATTATAATGGCATCTCTATTAGACAAGCAAGTATGCCAGAGAATCTTTATCTTGCTGTTTGGCGATATCGTGGCATTGTTGCTTTTTCTAAAGAAAATGCT
The DNA here is from genome assembly GCA_947623935.1 of uncultured Bacilli bacterium. Classification (GTDB taxonomy): domain Bacteria; phylum Bacillota_I; class Bacilli_A; order RF39; family UBA660; genus Faecenecus. The sequence continues at coordinate 7,062 of CANQIE010000037.1, forward strand.
CGCAGTACTTCGTTGCTTTCTAGTGATCAATATAGTAGTAGAGGTGTTTTACAGGATCATTATTATGTGGTTCCAGAATACACCCAAAATAGCGAATTCAATAACCTTTTAGTAACCGATGTAACACTTTTTGGTAGTCGTGAAATTAAACTCTCTAAACCAATTTCAAAAGATTGTTACTTTAATGGAGTAGTAGGAGATAATATTTATCTTTTTGATCGTACCAACTTAGTACAATATGAAATCAATATTAATACGAATACTGTAAGAGAAATTGGAAATAAAGAAGTCAATGCTCAGTACTACGATGGTTCAGTATGGAGTGATCGAAATATTTACGATTTTACCCAAAATAAGATTTTATTTGGAAAAGATTATCATAAAATCGAAGGCATTTCTTCTTATGATTTTAAAGAAGTTTTTGAAACAGAAAACAGTTATTATTTTTTAGATAATGGAAATCGTTTCTATCGTCTTTATAAGAGTCATTTAGATCATCCTATTTTACTTGCTTCTTTTAATTCTGTAAGTGAAATGAGAATGGCAAATGATTTTGCACTTTTCTTAGTAGATGATACGATCTATTATTATCACGAAGCTTATGGACTTATTCCTTTTATTTCCTACAATGAATTCCGTTATAATCCAACGGATGTATTTGAAATTTATTACAAAAAATAAGTGCTAGACTTTAGCACTTTTCTTATTAAAAAATGAACGTTCATTGTTCATTTATATTTCTTAATGGAGGGCCTAGTCGGATTTGAACCAACGATCAGGGAGTTGCAGTCCCACGCCTTACCACTTGGCTATAGACCCATTTCTTAAAACAATTCTATTGTAATATAGATAAACCTAAAAGTCAAACGTTTTATCCGAACTATTTTATTATATGTTTGATAAATATTTATTGAAACCTATTTTTAGTTTTGATATAATAAAAAGCGAAAGAAGGAGAATGAATTATGGAATTAAAAGGAAGTAAAACAGAAGCAAATTTAATGGCTGCATTTGCAGGAGAAAGTCAAGCACGTAACAAATATACTTACTATGCATCAAAAGCTAAGAAAGATGGTTATGAGCAAATCGCTGCTATTTTTGAAGAAACGGCTAATAATGAAAAAGAACATGCTAAATTATGGTTCAAATATCTTCATGGCGGAGATGTTCCATCAACCGAAGAAAACTTACAAGACGCTGCTAACGGAGAAAACTTTGAGTGGACTGAAATGTATAAAGAGTTTGCAGAAACTGCTCGTGAAGAAGGATTTAACGAAATTGCTGCTAAATTTGAAATGGTAGGAAAGATCGAAAAAGAACATGAAGAAAGATATTTAACACTTCTTCAAAATGTTAAAGATCAAACCGTATTTGAAAAAGGTGAAGATAAGATTTGGATTTGTCGTAACTGTGGACATGTTTATGTAGGAACCAAAGCGCTTGATGTATGTCCTGTATGTAACCATAAGAAGAGCTTCATGGAAGTTAAAGCAGACAATTATAAATAAAAGGTATATTATTTAAAAATAAGAACACAATAAGAATGTGAATAGAATTCCTATTCACGTTTAATCTCGGGAATTATTTCTTGCTTCCCGAGTTTTTTTGTCCAAAATTGTCAAGTTTACATTCTTACTGTAAAAAGTTAACAAAAAGTTGACGTGGGGGGGGGTAGTTTTATAATAAAATTGTAAACATAGAATAAAAATAGTTTCTTTTTAGTTAATTTTAAAGTTTTAATAATAAAAAACAAACTATAATGGAGAGTATAAATAATAAGAGGAGAAGTGAAGTTATGGAAGAGAAAAGGAATTTGAAAGGTTTAATTGCAGTTTGCCTACTCGTATTAGCTTTAGTTCTAATTACTATAGGAACCACTTTTGCCTTTTTTCAATACTCAAGACAAGGAGATACAGAAAATAAAATTGAGACAGGAACTTTAACTTTTCTTTATGATGAAAGTAAAAGTAAAGATGGAGGAGTATCTATAGAGAATGCTTTTCCAATGAGTGATGAAGATGGAGAAGTCTTAGATCAAGCGAATAAAGATGTCTTTGACTTTGATGTAAGGGCAACAACCAAAGGAGCAGCTATTAATTATGAAATATATGTAACTAAAGAAAATATTTCTACTTTACCAGAACAAGTAGTAAAAACTTATTTAAGAGTTGTAAAGGATGGAGCAGAAAGTGACCCCGAAACAAAGGGATTACCAACAGGAAATAATTTAAATTTATATAGTGAATTATATGATAGTAAAGTACCAAGTCTATTAAAAGATACAAGTATATCAAAAGCAAAGACATTATATAGAGAAGAAATTCCGGATGGTCAAAGCAATTATGAAAAAACATTCCGGTATAGAATGTGGATCGATGAAAAAGCAAATCAAGTAGTAAATGGAAGTTGGATATATAATGATATGACTTTCTCTGTAAAAGTAAATGTATATGCACAAAATGGAGCAATAGATGATCCAACAGCACCTTCAACAAATCCATATCAAGAACCACAAGATAAAAGTGGAGCCAATGTACCTGCTTTAGTAGAAGGGTTAATACCAGTAGTTTATGATGAAAGCCAAAGCTCTTGGGTCAAAGCAGGATATGCTGGATGGTATGATTATGACAAACAAGAATGGGCGAATGCGGTAACAGTTACTGCAACACATAGAAATACATATCAGGAAGCAGAACCAGGAATAGAAATACCCATGGAAGATATCAATACGATGTGGGTCTGGATACCAAGATATGAATATAACTATACTAATATGGAAACAATAGGACAAGATACAAATAAACCTGGAGCAATAGGAATCAATTTTATAAATGGAACAAGTAATCAAGCAAATGATAATTATATGATACATCCAGCCTTTACTTTTGGAGAT
>CANQIE010000038.1 GCA_947623935.1 uncultured Bacilli bacterium
AAAAATCAAAAATTGAAAATAATTTATAAGGTTTTGTATATAAAATACTTGACTTTATTATGGGAGGAGGTTTGATAAAAATGAAAACTAAGACTTTTATTTTAAAAGTTCTCAAGCTCATTACTATCATTTTATTTCTCCTTATCATTATGATAGTAGTTATAAAAAAATGACACTCATTCGCTAGAATAAGTGTCGGATTCAATATAAATTGGGTAGACATTCAACTCGGAAAAACTGAATGTTCCCTTTTTTTATTATATGCAAGTTTCCTTGACAGATACATATTATCACAATATGAATTTTTTTGCAAGTTTCATTCATTTTATTATATAGATTTCTTGTTTAATGTTTTTCGATAAACTGCAATTAAATCCGGATCATTTTGATTCATAGGTAAACTATCTAAGTCAAAGAATTTCATATTTTTGGATTCCTCATCCCATTTTAATGTTCCTGAATAATTTTTAACACAATATAAAGCTGTATTATTAATAACGACATCTCCATTTGGATATTCATTTCTTCTACTATTACCAGAAACAATGGCTATCAACTCTAAATTATCCTCTGTTATATCTAAATTTGTTTCTTCTTTAACTTCACGTATTATCGTATCTTCAAATCTTTCCCCCAATTCTTGACACCCACCAGGAAGTCCCCATCTATCATTATCTGCTCTTGATTGAAGTAAAATTTGTCCTTTTTCATTTACGATAATAGCTGCTGCCCCATCTTGTAATAAAACAAATTTATGTTTTAATACTCCCATACATAATCTTGTAAATACTGGATAGCCAATAATATTGCTTAATTCAATAATTTCATTAGTTTCTAGCTTACTCATTATTTCAACTAAATTATCATATGAAAAATTTCTTTTTTCTTGTTTTGATAATTTTTTTATATTTTCTAATATTTCTTTATTGGACATATTAATAATTCCTCCTATATTATCTAGTTTCTTTCGCATAATTGACTTGTCAATATGCAAGTATGTTTTCTAAATTGACAAATATGTCAATTCTTCTATAAATATTTTAACATGAATTTAAGTATTTTAAAACTCGAACTGTACTAGTCCGAGTTTGGTATCAATCTGGTGCCGACTATAGGAATCGAACCTACGACCTACGCGTTACGAGTGCGTTGCTCTACCTGCTGAGCTAAGTCGGCGAACTACTAATATTATAGCATAATCTACTACTTTTGCAATTTATTTTTATCAAACACTAAAAATTATTTCCTAACAGCAAAAAATCTTAAGTTAAATAATAGATATCTATCAAAAAAATTCATTTTTATATCATTATTTGCTATAATAAAAGAGAATGGAGTAGGATTTTATATGTTTGATGTGGTTATTGTAGGTGCAGGTCCTGCAGGACTCTTTGCTGCTTACGAATTAGTAGAAAAGAATAAAAAGTTAAAAGTGTTGTTACTAGATAAAGGAAAATTTGCTAAAAATAGAATTTGTCCTATGAATAAAAAACAGGATAATATCTGTGTAAATTGTAAGCCTTGTGGTATTTTATCCGGTTATGGTGGAGCAGGTACGTTTTCAGATGGAAAATTGAACTTTATCCCCAAACTTGGAAAAAGTGATTTGTTTAAATACATGGGACGAAGTGAAGCCTTTAAATTAATTGATGATACCGAAGAGATTTTCAACCGGTTTGGAATGGATGATAAAGTATATCCTACTAACATGGATGAAGCCAAAGAATTAGAAGAAAAAATTGCTCGTGTAGGAGCAAGTCTCTTAATCATTAAGCAAAAGCATTTAGGAAGCGATAAACTTCCAGGCTACATTCAACATTTTACCGATTATTTAAAAGATAAGAGTGTTGAAATAAGAGAAAATACGGACGTTTTAGATATCGTTGAAGAAGCGAAAGAAAAGTATCAAGTTATTTTTAAAGAAGGAAGCAAAGAGGAAAAAATAACTTCCAAATATGTAGTAGTTGCGCCTGGTAGAACGGGTGCTAAATGGGTACAAGAATTGGCCGATAAATATCATATTAAATATACGTCTCAAAGTATTGAGATTGGTGTTCGAGTAGAAGTTAGAAAAGAAATACTTGCTCCTATTACCAATATCATATACGATCCTACCATCTTTATAAAAACCGAAACTTATAACGATCAAATAAGAACTTTCTGTACGAATCCTGGAGGCTTTGTTACCAAAGAAAATTATAACGGTTATATCTGTGTAAATGGACATGCTTTAAAAGAGACAAAATCTGATAATTCGAACTTTGCTTTTATTTCTAAAGTAACATTAACAGAGCCGGTAACCAACACCAGAGAATACGGTGAATGTATTGCTAAAATTGCTAATACCTTGGGGGACGGAAAACCGATTATTCAAACGCTTCGTGATTTAAGGATGGGAAGAAGAAGCAATATGCATCGCATTCAAAAAGGTTTTATTGAGCCCACTCTTAAAGATGTCGTAGCAGGAGACCTTGCTTTAGTCTTACCACATCGTATTATTAAAAACATCCTGGAAGGACTAGAAACCCTTGATAAAATTATCCCTGGAGTTAATAACGGAGAAACCCTTCTATATGGTCCTGAAATTAAATTCTTTAGTAACGAAATCGAAACCGATAACCATATGAAACTAGTAGACCATAACATTTACTTCATTGGCGATGGCTCTGGAAAAGCAGGAAACATCGTCGTAGCCGCTGCAACGGGATTAATTGCGGCAAGAGACATCTTAGAAAAAGTCAAATAACTGTAAAAAAAGAGTATTTTAAAAAGAGATTTTAGCCAAATCTCTTTTTATTTTTTTTAAGAATGGTATACTAAAATTAAGGTAGGTGGAATATGAAAAGTGTTGCTATTAAAGGCATAAAAGAATTCGAAGTAAAAGAAATACCGGAACCCGAAAGCGAAGATGGATATGTTGTCATCGATGTTAAAAAATCCGGTATTTGTGGAAGTGATATTCATTATTGGGATAGTGGTCAACCAATTGGACTCGTCATGGGACATGAATTTTGTGGAACCGTCCTTGATCCTGGTGCAAGAAGTGATTTAAAAGTGGGAGACCGTGTTACAGCGTTACCGATTTCTCCTTGTGGTCACTGTGATGCGTGCTTAAAAGGAAATCCGCAATACTGTAGAGAAACGTGGACTTATGCGAGTGGATTATCTTTAGAACATCCCGGAGCCTATGCTCCTAAACTAGCGGTAAGAAGCGATATGGTCATCAAAGTTCCTGATACGATTTCAGATAATGAAGTGGCCATGGTAGAACCAACCGCGGTAGGGCTACATGCTATTCATTTAGCCGATGTCAAAGTAGGCGCTAAAGTCTTAGTAATAGGAGCCGGTATCATTGGACTTGTTTCTGCTATGTTTGCTAAAATGGAAGGAGCAAGTTACGTTGCTGTATCTGAAACCAACGAACTCCGCGGAAAGAAAGCCGTTACTTTAGGTGTTGCTGATGAATGGTTAGATGCCAAAAATCCAAACTTTATGAACGATGTTTTAGATAAGACCAATGGTGGATTCGATATTGTTATTGAGTGTTGTGGAAATGCTCCAGCTGTTGGAAGTGCTCTATTATCTGCAAGACCCGGTGGTACAGTAGTTTTAGCAGGCGTTTCACTGGGTGCTATTACTATTCCAACAGCTATTGCTGTAACTAGCGAACTAACTTTAAAAGGAGCCATTGCTTACACCAAAGAAGAATTCCAAACGGTTATCGATTTGATGGCTAATAAACAAATTAATGTTGCGCCTTTTGTATCTAAAATCATTCGCTTAGAAGAAGTACAAGAGGCTTTCCAAGAGTTAACGAGTGGAACATCCGATTCCATTAAAATTTTAATCGATCCCAAAAAATAACGGAGTCATCCGTTTTTTTCTTTTATATCCTACAAATACCCTGCCTTCTTCTTTTTACACTTCATAAATTAAAGTGAGGAACAAAAAAAGAAAGAAGGAATAAAATGGAGAATATATCGTTAGGACAAATTGCTGCCGCTATTACCTTTTTAGGCGTACTCATTGGAGGAATCACCGGATTAATTGCTTTTTCCAAATCTTTTATTCAAAAAATCCTAAAACCAATCGATCAAAAAATGGAACATTTAGAGGCCGTAGCTTCAACAGGCAGAAATAATATAGAACTTGAGCTCATTAAAATTATCTTAGTTAATTTTATTAATGATATTGAGCAAGGAAATCCTAAAACCGATATTCAAAAGAAGAATGCCTATGAGTTATACGATCGATACCAATCTTTAGGAGGAAATTCTTATATTCATGAATGTTGGGAAAAACTAATAAAAGAAGGAAAAATATAAAACTACTTTTCGTATTTGAAAAGTAGTTCTTTTATTATAAATGTAACGTTTTGTTTTTTGCTTCTTTAAGAAATTCTTGAGTTAAATCAACATCTTCTTCTTGGGTTCTATGACTATCCCAATAAGCATTGATAGGTCCTTCATCTTCTATATCAAAAAGACAAATGACACGATCTAATCCTTTTATTTCTCCTTCTCTAGTTAAACGAAGATTGGCACTTTCTTTGGTATAATAATTAGCCATATTATCGTAAGCAACAATTCTTTTACGTGTTAAATCGATAGGTTCTTGATCAAGAGATGCTATATTATAGACTTTACTACCCACCATTGTTAAAATAACGCCTTGTTTAGTTCTCGTATTGGCTAAAGCTTGTTTTAAAGCTTGTCTTATAACCTCATTTTTAGAGCCCACTATTTTTTTAAATAGCATTCGTTCTAAGAAGTTACCTCCACTATAATTTACATTACCCTTCTTTACTTGCTCTACAATTTCATCTAGTTCTTGATCGTTAAGTTCACTCGTTGCCTCCAACATTGCTATATAAAATTCATCGATTCCTTTTTCTAAAAGAATTTGATTAAACTCTTCTTGACTATACTCTTTTTCCATTTTTTATCTTATCTTTCCTTTTTATATGTAAATCCCTCTTGAGATTCTTTGGTATCATTATCCATGGTGCTTTGTTCTAATACCTCATCTGGAATTAATGATTTTAAATCTACACTTGTATCAGCACTACCTCTTGAACGTCTTATTCTTTCAATACACTTATCTAAATCCTTTTTCGTATCCTCTGATGACATAAACGGATACACTATAAATGTTTTATCTTGTGCCTCTTCTTCTGTTAAAGATACAAAATCATGCGTGATTCGGTAATCTTCATTTTTTAATTGCACCCGACCAATATTTGTATCTTCATTTGGAATACCAATAATAGCAACGGCCTTATCGTCTATCATTCCTAAACGATAAGAATACTTCGTAATTCCATTTAATTCTTTGACTTCATCTAAAGTATAGTCTAAAGGAAGTAGAGGATCTTCATGAAGGGTTTGAAGTTCATGATCGACCATTACAACCTTGCCTCCCATCACTCCAAGGATTTCTTCGCTTCCTTCTTTTTTCGAAGCTATTGAACAACAAAAATATATTTTATCCGTCGTTTTATCTAATTTATTATAGACAACTTGTTCGTCTTCCGTCAAAGGTACAAAATAACTTTGATTTTCTTCACTTTTAAATAGATCTCTAATCTTAGAGTTCTGAACTAGCGCATAGATTAAATTCACTCCAGGAATCAGATACATACATAAACCGAGAACATATTTTGGAGTTTTTTTCGATTGATTCATGTTGTTCTTTGTTTCTTTTTTATCTGAAAGTGTTTTTTCAAAACTAAAGCGATACCCTTCTTCTGCCTTATCCATAAGTGATTGGCAAACCGCTATAAAAGGAAGAACTACGGCAGAAGTAATTACAGTAGTTAGTTCAATTCCTAATCCTAATAAAATTTTTAAACCTAACATTCCCAAAAGCCTCCTCATAATGAATGTTGCGTTTCTTATGATAACATAAATCAAAGAAAATGCAAGTTTTTTATTTTAGTTTTCCTTGATACATATCTTGGAAAATACCAGGTTCTTGAATTAACTCTTGATATTTTCCTTCTTGTACAATATTGCCTTTATCAAAAACTAAGATGGTATCACAATTTTCTAACGTCGTTAATCTATGAGCAATCGAAATAACGGATACGTTGTTTTCTTTCTTTAATTTTTCAATTTCTTGTTGAATATATTTTTCAGAAGTATTATCTAGGGCACTAGTGGCCTCATCTAAAATTAAGATCTTAGGTTTTCGTAAAAATACACGAGCAATCGCAATTCGTTGACGTTGTCCACCCGATAAGTTATTTCCTCCTTCTGCTAAAACGGTTTCATAGCCTTCAGGAAGACTTTCGATAAAGTCATCGATATAGGCTTTCTTCGCTGCTTCTTTAATTTCTTCATCACTTACTTTTTTAGGCATTCCATAGCAAATATTTTCTTTGATGGTACCTGCGATTAAAAATGGATTTTGCGGAACTAAGGCCATGGTATCAGCAATATCTTTTCGCGAAAAAGCGTCAATTTTTTTTCCTTCGATATAGATGGTTCCCTCACTGATTTTTTCTAGTTTGGTTAATAATTTTATAAAGGACGATTTCCCACATCCTGAGGGACCTGCAATACCTACAAAGGATCCTTCTTTAATCGAAAGGTTTAAGTTGTTTATTACTTTTTTAGAATGGTTCTTGTAGGAAAAAGAAACATCATCGACGGTAACAATAGCCTTTTTATTATCTTCTTTCTTTTCTCTTGAGATTGTGCGATAAGAGAAATCTTTTTCTAGATCAATAATGTTAAAGTATTCACGTGCTAAAATGGTAGATTCAGATAGTTCATCAAAAATACGATGTAGTTCACGAAGTGGTGTGGTAAGTTGAGTAAAACAAAGGTAAGCTGTTAATACCGTACCAACACTAATAAGGCCTTCCCCTGCTAAATAAGCAGATGTACCAATGACTAAAACTGTGAATAAAGCTTCATTGACAAACTTTAAGCAATCATAAAAAGCCATAGCCTTGTGGTGTTTCATTTCTTTTCTTCGTAAGTACTCCGATTTGTCGGTAAAACGATCCACTTCTTTTTCTGCATTATTAGTAACTCTTATAACTTCAATTCCATTGATTAATTCCACCATCGTTCCATCCATCGAAGCTTTCTCTTCCATGAGTTCTACACGAATTCCTTTTTGCGTTGAAATCTGACGAAAGACAATGATGACACCAATAGGGATTACTAGAAGCATAAGTAGTGATAAAAACATCGGAAGTTTCGAAAAAATAACGATAATGGCCGCTACTCCACTAAAGATAGCAGGAGCAAAATCCATGAATAAAAGTTTCAATAGCCGAATCGTTCCTTCTAGACTTCGATTTAATTTACCATGAATGTTTCCCGTCATGTTTTCTTTAAAATAAGAAAGAGGTGCATGAAGAAGAGAACTAACGGCCATCGATCTTGCTTCTTTTTCACATCTAGTACAAGTATCTTCCACAATGATTCTACGAACCACTTTAATAATCTCATTTAAGACGGTTACTACTAAAATAAAAAGTAGAAATGGAATGATACTGATAAACGATAAATTTTCTTGATTTAAGACATCATCTGTCAATTTACCAATCGATAAAGGAAGTAACTGGCTTAAAAGAGCCGATACAATCATGATTAAAATAATCATTAAAAAATTCATCTTTTGTCGTTTGTTTAACATTTGATAAATACGAACAACTAAACTTTCTTTCTTTTTCATAAAACCACCTACTTTCCATTCTACAAAAAAAAGAGAAAAAATTATAGTCTTTCTCTTTCATTATTTAAATTTATTTTTATACTTATCTTATTTTTTAAGTACTTTTTCTAAAAATATTTTATCTTCAAAAACACCTCTTTTAGAGGCTTTTTCTTCTGCAATCTTTATAACTTCTTCTAAACTCGCATTTTCTAACTTAGCCAAGTATCTTAACACTTCTAACATATCGGCTAACTCTTCAACTCGATCTTTACCGGTTGCATTTAAAACTTCTTGATATTCTTCATATAATTTCTTTTCTAATTCTTTTTTATATTCCGTATCATCTAAAACACGAACAACAGGTGTTTCTCCATTGGCTTCAATTATTTGAGGTATTTTATCTCTTACTAATTTATTATATACTCTTTCCATTATAATCTCCTATTTGATAGTTACAATTTGTCATAATGCGTCCACATTCTAATAACGTGAATTTCTTTTTTTTCTTCATCTACTTCATAGATTATTCGGTGCTGTCTATTAATTCTTCTAGAATATAGGCCTAACAACTCACCTGTTAGTTTTTCATATGATGGAGGGTAACAAAAAGGATTTTCCAGCATTAAATTCAATATGTTTTTACAATTTTTATCAAGATTAGAACTTTTCAATTTTAATTTATCTTTTTCCGCTTGCTTAGAAAACTTAATTGTATATAGATTTACCATTCTTCATCCTTTTTATATTCGTTTGCCATCTTCCAATTTTCATTTCTTCTAATCTCATTAATATTATCTACATATCCTGGAATACTTGATAGAAATAATGTTTCTTCAATATTTTTCCATTCCTCTTCGGATATTAATACCGCATTTTTTCCTTTATTATTGACAATGGTAATAGGATTAAAACCAACATTTACATCGGAAACTAATTGATATAAATTGGCACGTGCGTTGGTTATATTAATAGTACCCATGATAATTCACCTCATTTACATTATAACGTACTCTTTTACGTACGTCAAGTTCTAATATTATTATATGCAGTAGTTAAAAGAAAATACAACAACTACACAAAGTTTTTTATTTACCGACATAAAGTATTTGCCATAGTTTGTTCCTAGTATCATCTATTTCTTCTTTATATTTCTTATCTAAAACTTTAAAATTTTGTTTTTTAAAAAGTTCTTCAAACGCATCTTCTGTATAATGATGTCTAAATCTTTTTATATTACTTTTATAATCTTTCTTTTCTTCATAACCTTCAAAATCCATTTTAGCCACCGTAGTGGTGCATATCAATATGCCATTTTCTTTTAACCACTTGTGAATTAAACTTAGTAATTTTCTTGCTTCTTCTATAGGGAAATTATGAATGACTGCTTCCATATATATATAAAATCAAATGAAGAATTAAAGTCACACTCAAAAACATTTTTATTTATAATTTTAGCTTTAGGTGCTCTTTTTGAACAAAGTTTACTCATTTCTTTGGATAATTCAATTGCTGTCACCTCTAGATCATAATCACAAAAATTTTTAAGTCTTGCTCCTCTTCCAGGACCGATTTCTAAAATTTTAGCTCCTTTTTTAAAATTTAAATCTTTGAACATGATATCATTATAGAAATTATCTTGAACAGCATAATTTCTTTCATCGTATTCTTTAGCTAAATTATTATAAGCATCTTTATTTATTTCGATATAATTGGTATTCATATTTTCTCCTATTTAGGTATAAAATGGCTCACACAAGAAACAAATGTTTGATATAATTTATTTAGGAACATTTGATGTGAGTGTCGTCCTCCAATCTTGAGAAAGAAAGAGGGATACAATGAAGAAAAGAACTTTTGTTGTAAAAGTCCTTCGTCTTATTGCTATCATTTTATTACTTCTTACCCTATTGGTAATAACAATAAAAATATGACACTCTTTCAACTTTTGATCGAGTGTCAATTCTAAATTCCTAGAGGCGACATTCACTTGCAAGATCGAATGTTCCTCTTTTTTTATTTTACGCAAGTTTTTCTTGACATATTCAATATATCATAAAAAGGCTTTTTTATCAAGCATTTTCTATCTTTTTGTTAATCCCTAGTTAAAATGTCCACGATTCATCATGAGTTAAAATGTCCACGATGAAGTATTATAATAAAAGGCAT
>CANQIE010000039.1 GCA_947623935.1 uncultured Bacilli bacterium
TTTTATTTCTTCCCCTCAATAGTTCAGAAGTAACGTCTCATAAGAGCAAAAACGTGACGTTAAGTAAATAATTTACAAAAGGATACTTTTTTTGTCAATTAAAATTTTGGTGTCAAAAACCTTGACGGGGGGGGGTTAACTTTATTATAATTTAATTATGATAAGGAGGATAAGAAAGATGTACGAAGAAAAAAATAATAACAGTCATCAAACAAATCAAGTTTTATTATCGGTTTTAGCCGTAGCTATTTTGGTGGTAGCGGTAGTGGGAGTGTCATTTGCATTCTTTATTTATTCAAGACAAGGAACAACAACAAATATCATTAACACCGGATCATTAGTATTCAAATATAATGAAGGAGAAGCTGGAATTAAATTAGAAAATGCATTACCTGTTGCAGATCCAAAAGATGGAACAGCTGGTACAGATGATTATTTTGATTTTAAAGTTATTTCTGCTATTTCTGGTGATATGAATATTGATTACGAAATAAGTATTAGAGATGTAACTATTACGGATGCCAAAAAGACAGAAAGAGAGCATCTAGATCCAAAATATGTCAAAGTTGCTCTATACAAAAGTGAAAGTGAAGGATCATTTGCTTCTGCTCCAGTAAAGATGGATTATTTTAGCAAATTACAACCTTCAACTGAGAATGATGGTGCTATGACTTTAGCTACTGGAACATTTATGGGAACTACTACTGATACACAAACTCATTATTATCGTTTTAAAATGTGGTTTGCTAAATTGGATGCCGATAATAAAGAAACAATGATGGCACCTGATATGTGTACAAATGTAGATTATAAAGGTGGATCAGAGAAAATTCCTTGTGATGATCCTGTATATGGAGAAGATGGAAGTAATTCAAATAAAGGTACATTTGATACAAAGAATTATGAAGGCAAAGGTACCAATGGAAAAACTTTTGCTGTTAAATTAGACGTAACTGCAAAAGACGCTACGGCATAAAAAATGAAGTATCCCAAAGTGGATACTTTTTCTTTGTGCAAATACTTGTTCTATTTTTTAAATTACGTTATAATAAAAAGAGATATAAAGGAGTGGAATTATGTATCAATATATGATTGGACAAGTAAGTGAAATCGAAGGAAGTACTATTACGTTAGAATGTAATAAAATAGGATACGTAATTTATACTCCAAATCCTTATCAATTTGAAGAAGGAAAAGAATATAAAATCTACTTATATCAACAAATTAAAGAAGATGAACATCTTTTCTTTGGATTTAAAACAAAAGAAGAAAAAGATTTATTTTTAAGACTTATTAGTGTTAAAGGACTTGGTCCTAAACTTGCTTTACCGATTATTGCTACCGGTTCTATTCAAGGAATTATTGATGCCATTGAACAAGAAAATATCCTTTATTTACGTAAATTCCCTAAGATTGGTGATAAACTAGCTAAACAGATGATTTTGGACTTAAAAGGAAAACTAGGAGCTTCTTCTGTTGGTACTTTAGATAATGATACAACGGAGGAATTGACGGCTGTATTACAAGGTTTGGGATATAAAGATAAAGATATTAAGGCAGTTCTTCCAAAAGTGAACCGTGAATTATCGCTTGAAGAACAAGTAAAAGAATCTTTAAAATTACTCTTAAAATAGAAAGGAGGACCTTTTATGGATCAAAAGATTATTATGAGTGGGGAAGCCTTCGAAGATGATGCGGAAGAAAGCATTCGTCCTAGCCATATTGATGAATATATTGGACAAACGGATGCCAAAGAAAATATTCGTGTTTTTATAGAAGCCGCTAAAAAAAGAGAAGAACCCTTAGATCATGTATTACTTTATGGACCTCCAGGACTTGGAAAAACAACGCTTGCCTATATTATTGCAAATGAATTAGGATCTAATATTCGAACCGCTAGTGGCCCTAGTATTGAAAAACCAGGCGATTTAGCTGCCCTTCTATCGACTTTAGAAGCAGGAGATGTTCTTTTTATCGATGAGATTCATAGAATGCCTCGTTATATTGAAGAGATTTTATATCCGGCGATGGAAGATTATACGCTCGATTTGATGATTGGGGCCGATGGTGCTTCTAAGAGTATTAAGATTAATTTACCTCCTTTTACATTGGTGGGAGCTACTACACGTATTGGAGATTTGAGTGCTCCTTTACGAGATCGTTTTGGAATTGTGACCAAGTTACAATATTATTCGGTAGAAGAATTAGAACAAATTATTAAAAGAACTTCACGGGTACTTGATATGCCGATTGAAGAAGAAGCGGCTTTAGAACTTGCTTCTCGTAGTAGGGGTACACCTCGAATTGCCAATCGTCTCTTTAAACGGGTACGTGATTTTGCTCTAGTGGACGATTTGGATTTAATTCATAAAGATGTTACTAAAAAAGCACTTGAACGATTAAAAATCGATGAAGTAGGCTTGGACGACATCGACCATCAATTCTTGCTTGCGATTATTAAGAAGTTTAACGGGGGACCGGTGGGACTTGATTCGCTTGCCTCCGCGATTGGAGAAGAAGTGACGACCATTGAAGATGTCATTGAGCCTTATTTATTACAAAATGGTTATTTAAAAAGGACTTCAAGAGGAAGAGTTGTTACACCAAAAGGATACGAATTATTAAAGATAGAATACCAAAATGAATGGTTTTAAGAAGGAGAAAAAGGGTTATGGAAAATAATGAAAATAATACACGCATGTTTGATGATTATACACAATTGACGGTCGAAAAAGTTGCAGATAAAATTAATGCTTTAGCAGAACAAAATATACATCTTGTCGAAAAAAGTGAAACCATGCAAAAATGGCTCACTTTACCAATGGTAGAAATGGCAAATGATGATAATCGTCTTCGTTTTATCGAAGTAGTACGTTATATCGATGAACTATTAATTCCTATGGAAACAAAAGTAGAATACATCTTTACTCTTTCAACGTTACTTATCGATTATAAAATAAACATTGCTTCTGTGGACGCCAACGATTTATTCTTACTCGTTTCTTATTTGAGTGAACTCTCTCTTTCTGAATATAAAGATGCACTTACTTTATTAAATAAGGAAGAACTTTTATTAGCTATTCGAAACAACGCACTCGATGTAGAACGTAGACTTCTTTTGTTAACGCATTTTTTTGATCAAGCGAAAGAAAGCAAAATTAATTTTCAAAGTACAAGTGATATTGCTTCTTTTCAAAATCAAATTATTAATGTTTTAAAAGATAAAACTTCATCTGAAATCTTAGGTCTTGAAAGTTACATGGCTGGTCCTATCGATGAAGAAGTGGCTTTCCGTGACTCAGTACAAAATTAGAAGTAAGGTGACTTTATGAAAGTAGAATCTTTTGATTATGAATTACCTCAGGAATTGATTGCTCAGACGCCTCTTGAAAAAAGAGATACTTCGCGTCTTTTTGTATTGGATAGAAAAACGGAAAAAATGGAACATCGTACTTTTACGGATATTTTAGATTATTTACACGAAGGGGATACACTGGTGTTAAACGATACCAAAGTAATGCCTGCACGACTTATTGGGATTAAAGAAGAAACGAAGGCAGTGATGGAAGTGCTCCTTTTAAAACCACTTCATGATAATATTTGGGAAACGTTAGTAAAGCCTCAAAAAAGAGTGAAAGAAGGAACCGTTATTTCGTTTGGAGATGGCAAATTAAAAGCTAAATGTGTTTTAAAAAAAGAAGAAGGCATTACCGATTTTGAGTTTATTTACGATGGCGTATTTATGGAAATATTAGAGGAACTTGGAACGATGCCTTTACCTCCTTATATCCATGAAAGCTTAAAAGATCAAACAAGATATAACACAGTGTATGCGAAAAACATAGGAAGTGCCGCAGCTCCTACTGCAGGACTACATTTTACCAAAGATTTGCTAGAAAAAGTCAAAGAAAAAGGCGTAAATATCGCCTATATTACCTTACATGTTGGTTTGGGAACGTTTCGTCCGGTAAGTGTTTCGAATATTGAAGACCATCACATGCATAGTGAATATTATGAAATGACAGAAGAAGTTGCCCATCTTTTAAATAAGACCAAAGAAGAAGGGAAAGCCATTATTGCGGTGGGGACGACCTCGGTTCGAACTCTAGAGACTATAATGCAAAAATACCATACTTTTAAAGCCTGTAGTGGTTTTACCGATATTTTTATTTATCCGGGATATTCATTTTTGGCGGTGGATCATTTAATTACCAATTTCCATTTACCTAAATCTACCTTATTGATGTTGATTAGTGCTTTTGCTACCCAAGAATTAGTTTTAAAAGCTTATAAGATAGCGGTGAATGAAAAATATCGTTTTTTCTCTTTTGGTGATAGTATGTTGATTCTATAAAAAAAGTTGCCTTTGGGCAACTTTTATTTTTGTACTGCTTTTTCAAAATATTTATCTGCAAAATTATTAAGTGCGATTTGACAATTGACATTATCTACCGTGGTACCAAATAATTCTGCAATTGTTCCTTTTGGAATGTCCACATCGACTAATTCACGGAAATAATCTTGATCATAGAAAGTATGCGCAAGATGAGAAAGTTTTAGTGAAAAACTAGATCTGCTACTTTCGCGTGAAACGAGATTGATGAAGTCAACATTTTCACTTCCGTTATGACCTCTCTTATCAGTCGGTACAGTACGTGTTTCCGCAAGGAATTTTTGGTAATCCTCAGATGTTAATTGTTGTAGATAAATGTTGAATACAGCAACAGGCATATCCATAATTTCTCTACATTTTTCGGTTAATTGTGGCATTTTCTTTTCCCCCTTCCGTTTGTGCTTTCCTATTCTACCTTATTTTGTCCATTTTGTCAAGTGTTGTTTTTTAAGTCGTTTTTCTGTATACTAGTAACGAAGAAGGGAAGCGTAGTCATGAAAGTACAATATCAACTTTTACATAAAGATAAAGAAACGGGAGCTAGACGTGGAACAATTACTACAAACTATGGAACTTTTGATACCCCTATGTTTATGCCGGTAGGAACGAAAGCAACGGTGAAAATGTTAACGCCCGAAGAATTAAAGGATTGTGCTGCTGGAATCATCTTAGCCAATACTTATCATTGCTGGCTTCGTCCTGGCGAAGATATCATTGCAAAAGCAGGAGGTCTTCATAAGTTTATGAACTACGATGGACCCATTCTTACCGATAGTGGAGGTTATCAAGTATTTTCTCTTGCTAAACCTAAGGATATTACGGAAGATGGAGTTTATTTTAAGAGTCATATTGATGGGCAAAAGTTATTTTTAACACCCGAAAAAAGTATTGAAATTCAAAATAAACTCGATAGTGATATAGCCATGAGCTTTGATGAATGTCCTCCTGCTAGTGCCAGTCATGAATACATGCAAAAAAGTATTGAGCGAACTCTTCGTTGGGCTGCGCGTGGAAAAGCCGTTCATAAAAACGAAAATCAATCCTTGTTTGGTATTATTCAAGGAGGACCTTATGAAGATTTACGTAAGTTGTCAGCAATAGAGACCGTTAAAATGGATTTCGATGGTTATAGTGTTGGAGGCGTTGCAAACGATGGTGAACCGAAAGAAGATATGTACAATGCCATTCGCTATTCCACGCCGTATATTCCCGAAGATAAGACACGTTACTTAATGGGGGTAGGGGAACCTTTGGATATTATCGAAGGCGTTATTTTAGGCATCGATCTTTTTGATTGTGTCATTCCAACACGTCTTGCAAGACATGGGAATGCTTTTACCAAAGACGGCAAAATCAATTTAAAAAATGCGAAATATAAAGAGGACTTTACACCGATTGAAGATGATTGTGACTGTTATGCTTGTAAAAATTATACCAAAGCCTATATTCGTCACTTAGTCACTTCTAATGAGGCTTTAGGAGGAAGACTTTTATCGATTCATAATATTCGGTTTCTTATTAAATTAACCGAAGATATCAGGAAAGCAATCGAAGAAGATCGGCTTCTATCTTTTAAGGAACAGTTCAAAACAAGATATGAAAAAATAGGGAAGAATCGTTAAGATTCTTTTTCTTTACTTTTTTAGAATCTTCTTGTATAATGAAAATAAAGAATAGGGGCGAACGTATGGAACAAGAAAAAAATAAAAAAAAGGTGACTAAAAAACCAGCTGCAAAAAAACAAACAACTAAAAAGGCAGTAAAAACAACCAATACAAAACCGCAAGAAGTTCAAAAAATCAATGTTAAACAATTACGCTTTCGACAAATCATGTTGGTCTTACTTCTTTTGTTGTTAGTCTTAGGTATTTCTTTTGGCTTTACCTATGCTTGGATGAAAATGAATGAAAAAGAAAACCTTACCGAAGAGCAAAAGCTAGCTTCTTTAGAGATTTCGCTTGATAAGACCAATTCTTCATCAATCGTATTAGATGATTTATATCCCATGAATGAAATAGGAGGCCTTAGTACCGATCCTTATAAACTTACATTAAAAAACAATGGAAAATATAGTATTAACTATGCACTTAATCTAGAAGATGATTTAGATGCTATCCAGCAATGTAGTGAAGAAAACGAAGGGGTTGCCTGCAAGACGATTTCGCGTGATGAACTTCATTATTCTTTAAAGAAAGATGGCGGCGAAATTTCCAACGGTTTACTTAAAGATAGTCACGGTGTCATTGATATGGGAATTATTGAAGCAGATGCAACTGAGATCAATTATGAATTAAAGTTATGGCTCGATTACGATACGGAAATCGACTTTACAGATGCTAAATTCTATGGAAAGTTTGAAATTAGAACTATGGTAGGAGACGAATAGTCTTCTTTTTTTTTCGACAAAAAAGCATTCTTTTAAAGCGTAGACTATCTTTTAAGAGGTGTAAAAATGAAACGATTTTTATTGTTTTTAGGTATCTTTCTTATTCTATTAGGGCTTCTTTTTCCTAGTGAAACGAATAAAACCTTAGCATTAAAAAATATTCCTATTGAAAATGAAAAAAGAGCGATGTTTCTATCGTATCTAGAGTATGAAAGTCTTTTAAAAGGAAAAGATAAAGAAGCTTTGGAAGAAGAATTAACCAACATTATTGATACACTAGTAGAGAATCACTTTAATATGTTAATAGTGCAGGTACGTAGTTTCTCCGATGCCATTTATCCATCCGAAATTTTTCCAACGAGTGAAACCTTGGTGGCTCATGAAGGAGATCCTCTTTTAATTGATGTATTATCCTATCTCGTTACTAAGGCTCATGAAAAAAATATGGAAGTTCATGCATGGATTAATCCGTATCGAATTCGTTCAAGTGAAGATGGAAGTAGTCTTTCTTATAAAAATCCAGCTTATAAATGGTTGGGAAGTAAAGAGGTAAAAATTATCAAAGGAAAAGGTATTTTCTATAATCCAGCAAGTCCTGAAGTAAGACAGTTAGTACTGGATGGTATTGAAGAGATTTTACAAAAGTACGATGTCGATGGCATTTTGTTTGACGATTATTTTTATCCCGACGATACGATTGATCAAGAAAATTATCAAGACTATTTAAAAGAAGGAGGAAACCTTTCTTTAAGTGAATACCGGTTAGAACAAGTGAATGAACTGGTCAAAAATACGTATTCTTTGGTACATTCCTATAACAAAGTATTTAGTATTAGTCCCGAAGGAAATATGGATAACAATTATGAAATCAATTATGCGGATACTAAACGTTGGATGCAAGAAGAAGGATACATCGATTACATCATTCCACAAATTTATTTTGGTTTTTATAACGAAAAAAAGCCCTTTTATGAAACGGTTCGAAAATGGAATAGCTATATTACCATCGATTCGGTTCAACTGATTCCAGCTCTTGCTTTTTATAAAGTAGGAAAAACCGATCAGTATGCTCTAGCTGGAAAAGAAGAATGGGAGAGAAATCAAAACATCATCCAAAGACAAATCATAGCTTCTCGTCCCGTTAGTCATTATGGAGGTTTTGCTCTATTTCGTTACGAATATCTTTTTGGAAGTAAGTATGAAACCGAAGCTGTCATGAAAGAAAAAGAAAGTCTTCTCCATTTATTACAATAGGAATAAAACTTATCTTTCTTTTTTTTTCTTTTTGTTTTATAATTATTTTTAGAATAGGAGATGGATCCATGAAAAACAATCGCGCCTTTACTTTAGTCGAACTTTTGGCTGTCTTAGTTGTTTTAGGTATTTTGATGCTGATAGCCGTTCCTAATGTTTTATCTATTATGGATAGAAACAAAAAAGATCTTTACATTTCGGATGCTACTAAAATGAAAACCATGGCTGAATATGCGATTAGAACGAATACGAATATTCCTTTACCTGAAAATAATGAGATTATGGTGCTTCCATTATCTTCTATCGATAATGGTGATATGGAAAACGATCCAGAAGGAAGACCTTATTCTAAAACCGATTCATATATTGCTATTATAAAAGTAGACGGTTTCGATGAATATTGGGTAAACTTAGTGGGTGTGAATGAAAACTCTAATCGTGGAATTCGCCTTACAAAAGTAGATAATTTAAAGTCGGATAATCGTTTTGACCTGATTGTTGATGATATGGTTATTCCAAAAGGGCAAGAAATTGCAAAGGTAATGTGTGGAAGCACTACTTGTAAAACGGTACGCACTTATACAAAATAATTTTTAAAATTATTGCAAAATTAAATGCATTGTGTTACGATATTTTTATAAAGATAAAAGGAGATAAGTATAAATGAAGAAATTAGATAGAAAAGGATTTACTTTGATAGAACTCTTGGCGGTTATCGTTGTTTTAGGTGTTATCCTATTGATTGCTGTACCAACCGTTATTTCAACGATTACCGATGCAAGAAAGGACTCTTTCTTAAGATCACTTGATCAATATGTCGATATGGTTCGTACCAAGGCTCAGACCGGAACGTTTAAATTACAGTACGATCCTGCTGCTGCTACGGTTGTTAGTTTAAGAGTTATTGATTTGGATAGAACCGATGGAGATGAAGCAGTATCCACTTTTGGTGCTCCATGGGTAACTCAAAAGACAAGTTCTTCTGCTTATATTGTTATTAATAATCAAGGTACTGCTGGTAATCCAAGATTTAAATATTTCTATGCTGCACAAGATTCAGATGGAAACTGTATTGCTATTACCCTTGAAGGACAAGGAGCACGTGAAGATATTAAAGCTTCTGCAGATGCTTGTGCCATTCCATCCATAACTTCTAGTTCAACAACACTTACTATTCCTGATACTTCCAAAACTGAAGCAAATGCTACAAAGACAGTTAACCTTCAATCTCAATATATTTATTTACCCAATGATAATGATCAATAGTAAAAAACTTGTGATGAGCAAGTTTTTTCTTTCTAGAAAGACTCTTATAATAAAAGCTAGGTAAGTCAAGTAATACAAAACTTGATAAAATTAATCTAGGAGGATAAAGTTATGAGAGTAAATGAAAAAATCG
>CANQIE010000040.1 GCA_947623935.1 uncultured Bacilli bacterium
TTTTATATTCCCCTCAGGATTTCCATAATTAAGTGCACATGAAGTAAAAAACGTGCAGTTAAATAAAAATTTTACGCAAAATGTAAACCTTATTTTGTAAAAAAAAATTAACAAAAAGTTGACGTGGGGGGGGGTAGTTTTATAATAGAAATAGATAAATAATAAAAGGAGAAGTGATATCATGGAAGAGAAAAGGATTAAGAAAGAACTAATCGCGGTTTGTCTACTTGTATTAAGTCTTGTTTTAATTGCAATAGGAACCACCTTTGCTTTCTTTCAATATTCAAAACAAGGAACTACCGTAAATAAATTAGAGTCAGGTACCTTAACTTTTATCTATGATGAAAATAGAAAAGAAAAAAATGGAGTAAGTCTAACGAATGCTTTTCCAATGAGTGATACTGATGGAGTAAAACAAACAGGAACAGGCTTTTTTGAATTCCAAGTAAGATCGGAAGCAAAAGGGGCTTCTAT
Organism: uncultured Bacilli bacterium; assembly: GCA_947623935.1. GTDB lineage: Bacteria > Bacillota_I > Bacilli_A > RF39 > UBA660 > Faecenecus. Next base: position 475 of record CANQIE010000040.1, read on the forward strand.
CTATTATGAAATCTATTTAACAAAGGATAATAATTCTACTTTACCAGAATATGCAGTAAAGACGTATTTAACAGAAGTAAGTGATACTGGAACTGAAACAGGAGTATCCAATCTATTTACAAGTGAGGCAATCAATCTATATAGTGAGTTAGGAGAAAGTAAAGTTCCATCACTATTAAAACAAGAAGTAATTGGAAAGACGTTATATCAAGGAAGTGTAAGTGAAGAAGAAATTACAAAGACATTCCGGTATAGAATGTGGATTGATAATGATGCAAATCAAGTAAGAGGAGGAGAGTGGATTCATAATTATAAAACTTTCTCTGTAAAAGTAAATGTATATGCGCAAAATAGTAGTATACTTGGACCAACAGATCAAACTGAAATTTGTAATGATAGTAATGTCAATGAACCAAAGTTAGTAGAAGGAATGATACCAGTATATTACGATTATGAAGCAGAAACTTGGAAGAAAGCGAATGCAAAAACCGCTAACTGGTACAACTATTGTAATCAAGAATGGGCGAATGCAGTAACTATTGGATTAGATGAAGATGGAGGAACTACACAAAGAGAAACATATCAAAAAGCAGCACCAGATACTCCAATTGATATGCAATACATTAATACGATGTGGGTCTGGATACCAAGATATGAATACAATTATGTAAGTATAAAGAATGCTGAGGGAAAAAAAACAATTGCTTACAAGTTGATACAACATACGAATGCTATCCAAATCCAGGAGAAATAGAAATCAACTTTATAAATGGAACAAGCAGCAAAGTAAGTGATGAAAATAATTATAAAATGCCTCCAGCCTTTACCTTTGGAGATAAAGAATTAACAGGCTTCTGGTATGGAAAATTTGAGTCTAGTAATGAAGAAAAACAATATACAACTGATAGTTCAGATTTAACACCAATCATCAAACCAAATATAACATCATGGAGAAATGTAAAAGTTGTAAATATATTCTATGCAGCATTAAATATGACAACAGTAGAAAATGCAACGAAATATGGATTTAGTAGTGATGAAAGTATAGACACTCATGTGAGTAAGAATAGTGAATGGGGAGCAGTAGCCTACTTATCTCAAAGTAAATATGGAAAATATGGAAACGATGGGGAAGAAGTATATATCAATAACTGTTCAAATTTTACAACAGGAATAGCAGGAGATACTCCAAGTGTCGAATTAAGTGCTGAAACTTGTGAAAAAAATACTTATGAAACAGAACAAGGCCAAAAAGCATCTACGACAGGAAATATTACCGGAGTATATGATATGAATGGAGGAGCATGGGAACGTGTGATGGGTGCTCTAAAAGATAATGCTACAGGTAAACCAAAAGTAATGGATTCTGGATTTACTAATGATAGTAATGAAAATACAAAATTTCCTGATGCCAAGTATTATGATTTATACACAAGTGATGATTCTAGTTCTACTGCTGTAAATTTATCAGCAACAGCATGTAGTGGAGGAGTATGTTACGGACACGCCTTATCAGAGACTACAGGATGGTATGGAGATTTTCAATATTTTGTAAGTCCTTGGAACTCGTGGTTAGTACGCGGTGCCACCTATTTCAATAGCTCGCTTGCAGGAGTGTTCGCCTTTAGCGCCGACCATGGCTCTATAGGTAACACCCAGTCTTTTCGCATTGTTCTTGCTCCATAGTATATCAAATAATTATAAGTACAGAACAAATTATTTTTCTGTACTTTTTTCTTTTTTCGAAAATTATTTTGAGGTATAATTTAATTAGGATAGGTGATCATATGAAACTGACCAAAGAAATTAATCCTTATATTTTTAGAGAATACGATATAAGAGGAAAATATCCTACGGATATCAATAAAGATATTGCATATACCATTGGAAGAAGCTTTGCATCTCGTCTTATCGATTTAGGAAAAAATCGATGTATTGTGTCCCGGGATAATAGGCTTTCATCTCCCATGTTATCTAAAGCTTTAATAGAAGGAATTTTAGAAAGTGGAATCGATGTCATTGATTTAGGAACAACTACGACGCCAATGTATTATTATGCTTGTATTAATCAAAAGATTTATCAAGGCATTATGGTTACGGCCAGTCACAATCCAAAAGATGAGAATGGTTTTAAGATTGCTTTCGATGAAACAGGAAATGCGTGTGGCAAGACAATTCAGGATTTTTTGCAATATACTTTAAATCAAAATTTTCACGAAGGGAAAGGACGCCTTTATACTTTAGATATAAAAGACGTATACAATCAAGTATTATTATCGGGTATTAAGATGGGACCACGCCGTCTAAAAGTGATTGTCGATTGTGGAAATGGAACTACTTCGTTGTTTGCCAAAGAAATTTATGAAAAACTTCCTATCGATTTAGAAGTATTATTTGGTGAAAGTGATGCTTCTTTTCCAAATCATCATCCCGATCCCTCGGTGGAAGAAAACTTATCTTTCTTAAAACAGAAAGTGCTTGAAACGAAAGCCGATGTAGGACTTGCTTTTGATGGAGATGGAGACCGGTTAGGAGTTGTCGATAATTTAGGAAGATTTGTTCCTATGGATTTATACATGGTGTTAATTGCTCGTAATTTATTACCTAAGTCAACAAATAAAAAAATATTGTATGATGTCAAATGCAGTCGCAACCTAGTTAAAGAAATTGAAAGACTAGGAGGAGAAGCGCTTTGTTCTAGAGTAGGGAACTCCTATACCAAAAGATATACAAAAGAATGGGATTGCATCTTTGGTGGAGAACTCTCAGGACATGTCTACTTTAGAGATAAATTTTATGGCTTTGATTCCGGTATGTATGCTGGACTCAGGCTTCTTGAAATCTTATCCTGGACCAATCAAAGTGTAAGCGAATTGTTAGGAGGACTTGATACTCTTTATGCAACTCCTGAAATAAAAGTTCCCATATCAGATGCAATTAAATTTGAGGTCGTAGAAGAGGTACGAAAATATGTAGAAGCAAAACAGTATCCTTATAATCCTATCGACGGAGTAAGAGTCGATTTAGAAAATGCATTTGTTCTAGTTCGAGCAAGTAATACTGGCCCGAATCTGACCCTCCGTGTGGAGGCAACGACAGAGGAAGAGAAAGATAAGTTACTAACGGAATTTACTTCCTTCATTAATCAAAAAATCGAAGAAAGAAAAGGCAAAATTTAGACAAAGAGCTGTCAAATAACTGTCATCTTTCTTTTTTTCTTGTCGTTAATTTGTTATAATGATAAAGGAGATGATTGTATGGCAATGAAATACGACGAAAGTTCCATTAAGATTTTGGAAGGACTGGAAGCCGTTCGGAAACGTCCTGGTATGTACATTGGTTCCACTGATAAAAGAGGACTTCATCATCTTGTATGGGAGATTGTAGATAATTCCATCGATGAAGTTATTAATGGATTTGGAGACTATATTAAGATTACCATACATAGGGATAAAAGTATTTCGGTAGAAGATCATGGGCGTGGAATTCCTGTGGGTATGCACGAATCAGGAAAGAGTACCCCCGAAGTCATTTATACCGTACTTCATGCCGGAGGTAAATTTGAAAGTGGAGGCTACAAAGTATCAGGTGGTCTTCATGGTGTCGGTGGTAGTGTAGTTAATGCTCTATCAAAATGGATGGAAGTCACGATTCACAAAGATAAAGGAATCTATTTTATTCGTTTTGAAGACGGCGGAAAAGTCGTAAAACCACTTGAAAAGATAGGGACCACCAATCGTACTGGAACGATGGTACGATTCTTACCTGATGACTCTATTTTTTCCTCTACTAATTTTTCGTTTACCACCATTTGTGAACGGATGCAAGAATCCGCTTTCCTACTTAAAGGTCTAACCATTGAAGTCATCGATGAGGAAGATGAAAAAGAAGAAAAATTCTGTTATGAAAATGGACTCGAAGCCTATGTCAATTATTTAAATGAAGGAAAAGTCACTTTACATAAACCTTTCTTATTTACAGGGATCAAAGATAAAATTGAAGTCGATATTGCGATGCAATACACGGATACTTATAATGAAAATATTATTTCGTTTGTAAACAATGTTAAAACAGGCGATGGAGGAAGTCACGAAGTAGGATTCAAGACGGCCTTAACTAGAGTCTTTAACGATTACTGTAAAGAACGAAACATTATCAAAGGCAAAGATAAAGCCTTTGAAGGTAGTGATGTTCGTGAAGGGTTAACCGCCATCATCAGTTTAAAAATTCCAGAAAATATTTTACAATTTGAAGGACAGACCAAAGGAAAATTAGGAACGCCTCAAGCAAGAACAGCGGTCGATGCCATTGTATCCGAAAAACTTGCTTATTATTTAGAAGAAAATAAAAAGATTGCGGAAGATATTATCGATAAGTCTCTTCGTAGTAAAGCAGCAAGAGAAGCCGCACGTAAAGCAAGAGAAGAAGCACGTAAAGGAAAGAGTAAGAATCCAAAAGAACGTGCACTATCTGGAAAACTTACACCTGCTCAAACCAAAGATAAATCCAAAAAAGAGCTTTTCTTAGTCGAGGGGGATTCCGCTGGTGGTTCTGCAAAACAAGGACGTGATCGTAAATTCCAGGCCGTACTTCCATTACGTGGTAAAGTTATCAATACGGAAAAAGCAAAGTTAGAAGATATTTTTAAAAACGAAGAAATCAATACGATGATCTATACCATTGGAGCAGGTATTGGATCCGATTTCAACATTGAAGAAGCCGAATATAATAAAGTCATTATCATGAGCGATGCCGATGTTGATGGAGCGCATATTCAGTGTTTGCTTCTTACCTTCTTCTACCGGTATATGCGTCCTTTAATTGAACATGGACATCTCTTTATCGCAATGCCACCTTTGTACTTAATTAAAGATGGTAAAGAGCATCGATATGCCTATACGACCGAAGAAATGAAAGAAATCGTGGGCAATCGTAAATGCGAAGTACAAAGGTACAAAGGACTTGGTGAAATGAATGCCGATCAGTTAGCGGAAACCACTATGAATCCTGCCACTAGAACGTTAATTCAAGTCGACATTAACGATGCTTTGCTTGCCGAAAAGCGAGTAAGTGTTTTGATGGGAGATGCGGTTGAGCCTAGAAAAGATTGGATTAACGAGAATGTTGAATTCTCACTTGAAGATGATTACATTATATAAAGGGGATTGTAGTAAAAGATGGCAAAGAACAACGTACATGCTATATTAATGGAGTTAAGTCCCTATGGATGTGTCCTTTTTGACTTAGTCGAAAAGCAAAAACTTTCGAGTAAAGAACTAATAGATGTTATCTATAGTGAAAAACCTTTACCTGCCTCCCTATTAGATATACTTAATTCTATTAACAAAGAGATATTGGAAAAGAAACTAGAAAAGCAATATACCAAAAAGATTTGTCTTGAATCCTTTTTAGAACGTCATAAAAATCGTTATAGTCATTTGCAGACGATTAGAGATATTGCTTTAACCAAAGAACTTGCAAATGAAATTATTAAAGAAAAAGCTTATAGAGAAGCGCTTCGTCTCTTTTATTTAAAAAAAGTGCTTTTAACCGATGAATGGTATATGGATTATGATATTGAAATCATGATGGAAGCCCTTTCTAAATTACAAGAAAAATGCGATGATGCTTTAATGAAAAATATCAACCAACATTATATTACGACCATTACAGAATAGAGGTGTAGGAATGAAAACGGGAAAGAAAAATACCGAAGCAAAAGAGATTATTGAGAAGATTTATCATTATTCCTTGGAAGAAATCATGGGTGAGCGGTTCGGAAGTTATTCGAAATACATTATTCAAGATCGCGCTATTCCCGATGTAAGAGATGGATTAAAACCAGTACAACGTCGTATTTTGTATTCGATGTATAGAGAAAAAAACACCTATGATCATGGGTACCGTAAAAGTGCTAAGACCGTAGGAGATGTTATTGGTAACTTCCATCCACATGGTGATAGTTCGATTTATGAAGCGATGGTTCGTATGAGCCAAGATTGGAAGAGTCGTCATCCTTATATTGATATGCATGGAAATAATGGATCGATTGATGGTGATAGTCCTGCTGCTTACCGTTATACCGAAGCAAGACTTTCTAAAATCAGTAATGAACTTTTAAAAGATATTGATAAAGAAACCGTCGTGTTTGCTCCGAACTTTGATGATACTTTAATGGAGCCTACGGTGCTTCCTGCTAAGTACCCAAACCTTTTAGTAAGTGGTACTACCGGTATTTCTGCAGGATATGCCACCAATATTCCACCACATAACCTAGAAGAAGTAATTAATGCTACGATTCACCGGATTGATAATCCGAATTGTAGATTAGAGACCCTTCTTGATATCGTTAAAGGACCTGATTTTCCAACGGGTGGAATAGTAGAAGGAATTGAAGGAATAAAAGAAGCCTACACGACAGGGCGAGGAAAAGTAGTCGTTCGTGCAAGAACTACTTTCGAAGAAGAAAAAGGACGTCTTTCCCTTGTCGTAACAGAAATTCCTTTTGAAGTCAACAAAGCCTTATTAGTACGTAAAATCGATGAAATTAGAATTGATAAAAAAGTCGATGGTATTTTAGAAGTAAGAGACGAATCCGATCGTGAAGGCTTACGCATTGCTATCGACCTTAAGAAAGATGCCAACCGTGATTTAATTTTAAATTATTTATTTAAAAATACCGATTTACAAATATCCTATAACTATAACATGGTTGCCATTGAAAACAGAAGACCTAGACTTCTTGGACTTGCTCCGATGTTAGATGCTTATATTCGTCATCAAAAAGAAGTGATTACCAAACGAACTCAATTTGATTTAGCTACCGCTATGAAAAGACTTCATATTGTCGAAGGTTTAATTAAGTGTCTTTCTATTCTAGATGAAGTAATTAGAGTGATTCGTGCTAGTAAAAACAAAGCCGATGCCAAAGAGAATTTAGTGAAAGAATTTGAATTTACCATGGAGCAAGCAGAAGCGATCGTTGTTTTACAACTTTATAAATTGACGAATACTGATGTGACTTTACTCGAAGAAGAATTAAAAAACTTACAGCTAGTGGTTAAAGGATTAAATCAAATCTTATCGGATGAAGAAAAATTAAAAGAGGTTATGAAAGAAGAACTTCGCCGTGTTAAGAAAGAATATGGACTACCACGTAAAACCGATATTAAAGATGAAATCATGGAAATTAATATCGATACGGATGCTTTAATTCCAAAAGAAGATGTGATTGTCATGGTTACCAAAGATGGTTATGTTAAGAGAACTTCCAAACGAAGCTATCAAGCCTCTACCGAAGATGCAAGCTTAAAAGAAAACGACTATATTTTAGGTAACTTTGAAATGAATACCCAAGACACCTTACTCTTATTTACGAACTTAGGAAATTATTTGTTTGTACCTGTCTATTTACTTCCAGACTTAAAATGGAAAGATTTAGGAAAACACATCAGTAATATTATCAAGATCGAAGAACAAGAACTTATTGTAGCATCCCTTCCTATTTCATCATTTGAAACCAATCAAGATATTACCATGGTTACGACGCTTGGTATGATTAAACGTACTCCTTTAAAAGAATTTAAAGTATCAAGATATACCAAACCGATTACTTGTATGAAGTTAAAAGGAGAAGATACTTTATTAGATGCTTTCTTTACGGATACATCGGATATTTTCTTAGGAACTAATCACGGTTATGGATTATGGTTTGATATCGATGATGTTCCACTAGTAGGATTAAAAACATCGGGTGTAAAAGCCATTAACTTAAAAGATGATTTTGTAGTAGGAGCATCCCTCTTTGATCCTACTAAAGATGAATATGTTGCTGTAGTAACCGATAAAGGAACCGGAAAACGAGTTAAACTTTCTGAATTTGAAAAATCAACTAGAGCAAGAAGAGGACTTATGATTCTTCGGGAAGTAAAGACCAATCCTTATAGAGTTATTAAAACGTTAATTACGGATTCTAGAAATCATATTGGTGTCAAAGCCAATGATATGGAAAATATCAAATTAACAGAGCTTCCAATTCTTGACCGTTATTCTACAGGAAGCACGATTGTCAAAGGACAAGTATATGAAGTATTCTTAGTAAAAGATTTAGAGAAAAAAGAAGAAATCAAAGAAAAAGAAGAAAAGACCATGAAAGAGCCTTTAAAGAAAACGGTTTCTTTAAAAGAGATAGATGATCGTCTAATGACCATCGATGATTTCTTAGATATATAAGTCTCATTTGAGGCTTTTTCTTTTTTATCTAATTTTGCGTTAAATTAAGAGATAAAGTCACGGTAAGGGAAAAAATAAATTTTTAGTTGAAAGTTCTCTAAAATCAAAGAAAATAAAGAAAAAAATTTAGAAAAATTTAAAGGAAATGATGAAAAACAGAGAAAATTACATAAAAAATTACATCCAAAAAGAACGAGAAGTTAAAAAAATTTTTTTGAAAAGAAGAAACTTCTCGCCAAATAAATAATAGATTTGCTATATTATAACAAATATTATGATAGATAACAAATAAAGGAGAACTTTATTTGCAAGAATATTATATAAGGGAAAAGAAAAAATACAAGGGTCAAGATAAACAAATAAATTTGTCCTTGTATTTATTTCTTTTCCCCTTTGATAGTTAAAAAGTAACGTCTCGTAAGAGTAAAAACGTGACGTTAAATAAAAATTTTACATTTATCTAATTTTGTCCAGTTTACATCTTTGATGTAAAAAAATTAACAAAAAGTTGACCTGGGGGGGGGTAGTTTTATAATAGAAATAGATAAA
>CANQIE010000041.1 GCA_947623935.1 uncultured Bacilli bacterium
TATTTGTTACTAACTTAAAATCATCCAAAAGGTTGCATTTATCTCTTAAAAATTGCATTTACTTTTGGAATTGAGCCTGTTTATACACTTCTTCTCCATCTACTTCAAATAAAATCTCATTAACGTCGTAATTATCAAATACCGAATACGAAATGGTATAAAGAACTTCTTCTAAGACTTTTTGTTCATTATCAAAGAGATGTTCGTTGAACTCTAAAACCATCAAATTATCCATGATTTCATAATTTAAAAGAGCAGCTTCTTTATCTAAAAAAGAAGTAAGATTCGGTTGATAGATATAACTACTCGATAAATTATCGATAATAATTTCAATCTTATCCCGATAATCGTTTACATATTTGGTAACTGGTACATAATACGTATCCCCTTCTTCTAAAAGGTAATAAATAACCACTTTACTAATATCGTCTTTTTGCGAAAACTCATATACTTTATTAATCCCAAAATCTTTATTTAAAGTAGAAGGAATCATCTTTTTACTATGCGGTAAAGAGGTAAAAGGAACACCCTCTACTTTAAGAGAGATGGACTCTACGCCATCAAGAGAAGTAAGACTATAAACTAAAGACTCCACCATACGTTCTTCTAAGGCTTGTGAAATAGAATTAAATTCCTCACTAAAGTCTAAAGTTAAGTTTCCATTTTCCAAAGTAACTTCTTTTAGTGAAGTATTAGAAGGAATAATACCTGTAAACCCACCAGGTAAATTCGGATACTGATTAATCGTTAAACACTTCACGATATTTTTTGCCTTATCAATAGGATTATCCCCTTCAATTAGAAGATTCGTCTTTACTAAATAATTATTGGTATTTAAAAGATAGACAATGTCGGTATAAAGTTCATCGACATATTCTACATTTGTATTAGGACTTAATTTGTTCTCAGAAACCGTATCCGGAATTAAGTAAAGGACTAAGAGAATAAACACCGCAAAGGTAGTTACTAAAATCTTTCGTAAAGCTTTTTGTCTTAACATGTTATCACCTAATCCATTCTATGAAAAGAGGCTTTTTAAAATAACAAAAAAGAAAGATTTTTATCTCTTTCTTACGATAAATGAATTTCATTTAATTTTAATAATTCAACGACGGCTCCAGCACGTCCTTTAACACCTAATTTTTGCATTGCGTTAGAGATGTGATTACGAACGGTTTTCTCACTGATGCCTAAATCAAATGCAATTTCTCTCGTCGTTTTATTTAATACTAAAAGATTGAAAACTTCTTTTTCTCTTTTAGTTAAGATGCCTTTATTCACGCTTTCACTCCTTCTCATAAAACATTTTGATATCTACTCATATTATTTTATGAGATAAGGTGACAAAAGCATAGTTCTTTCGCCTAATTTAGTTATTTTTCAAACTTTACGGTTACATACACTTTTTCTTTAAATTCTTCTTGAACAGAGCGCATGATGTTATTGGCCAACTCATTGTTATGATCAGGGGATACAGCTACCACTTGAATCTCATCACCATCAATCTTAACAAAGTTTTCTAATTGAAAGGTACTTTTAATTTTATTCTCTAGTGTTTCTTCTTTTCCTTTCACTTCATCTAAATGTTTCAATTCTTCATACGCTTTATTTTTATCTTCACTGGAAGAAGCATTGCTAGTCAAAGTCTCCTGTAACGTATTTTGTAATTCTAATCTTTCTTCATCTAAACTGATACGCATCGCCGTTAATATATCACTTTCTTCAATCTCCACCACATTTGTATTGGTATCATCTTCCGTATTATAACTACTATTATTGGTAAGAAGTAATTCACTAGGCATGGTAATATAGTAAACACTTAATACTAAAATCAAACTAAACAACGTCAAAAACCACAAATTCTGCTTATTTATCACTATTTCTTCCCTCATTTCTAATACACTATATGAAGAAAGAGCTAACTTATGACTATTTTTAGATAAAGAAAAAAGAAGTTTACACTTCTTTAAGCACGAGATACATATTTTCCATCAGAAGTAGAGATAACAACGGTTTCTCCTTCTTCCACAAATAATGGAACTTTAATCGTCATTCCCGTTTCAAGTGTTGCATCTTTCATAGCTCCACTTGATGTATTTCCCTTTACAGCAGGTTCTGAATGAACAATCTTCATTTCGATTTTATCAGGTAAGATAAGTCCTAATACTTCTCCTTCATAGAAAGAAATCGTAACAATTAAGTTTTCTTTTAAGAACTTCACTTCATCCCCTAATTGTTTCGTCGTAAGTTCTACTTGATCATAAGACTCCATATTCATGAAGAAATAACTATCTCCTTGACTATATAGGAATTGCATGTCACGCTTTTCAATACGCGCTTGTTCTACACGAACCGATGAGTTAAATGTTTTTTCAATAATAGCTCCTGTTCTAAGGTTACGCATTTTAGCTTTTACAAAAGCCGCCCCTTTTCCTGGTTTAACATGTTGGAATTCCAATACTTGATAGATAGCATCTTCATAAATAATGGTCATTCCGGTTTTGAAATCATTAACACTAATCATCATGGTTTCCACAACCTTTCTTTATTATTATTTTATTTCTTTTCCTTGTGTTCTGTATGTTTCTTGCAAACAGGACAATACTTATTAATCGTTAAACGATCGGTAGTATTTCTAACATTCTTTTCTGTACGATAGTTTTCGTTGTTACAAACGGAACAAACGAGTGTCTTATTTTGTCTATTTCCTACTTTTGCCATAATATCCCTCCTCATTTCCTTTTTCTATTATATCAGAGTTTCTCCTCCAATTGCAAAAGTATTTTATCACATTTATACGTCTTTGACAACAAAATCATGCTTTTTTATTGATTTTACTCCTAAAAAAGGCTCTGTATTCCTACAAAGTCTTAATTTAATTAGTTATTCTCCTATAGGAGCAAGCACTAAGCGAAATGAACCGGAATCGAACGCAGAACCAGAGTTTCGTTGAAAACCAAACACTCCCGATTCTGATTTATCGTAAAAGCGGCCGCCACGTATAAACCATGAAGCTGAAGCAGACGAAGTTATAAACACATAGAAATCACCATACCATCCCATAGTTTCCGATAAGGCATGTCCATAACATATCCCCTTATCACAAGCTGTTGCGGACAAATTTCCATTCGAGGATTCAGGATTATCGCTAGTATATAACTCATAATATTTAGCATTTGGTAATAGATTCGTATCTCCCATTGTAGCAAATCCAGAATTTCCTATTGTTGGCTTACCATTATCATCTAATGCAGCCATAACAAAATTCCATGCTCCACCATTCATATCATAGACCCCTGTAACATTGCCAGTCGTAGATGCTTTTTGACCTTGTATCGTATCATAAGTATTTGTACAAATATCACTCGGTGCAGCACTTACAGTATTCCCTGCTATTCCTGTTATAAATTTTTCACAGTTATTAATATATATTTCTTTGTCATTCTCTCCATAAGCAGGATTTCCATATTTGCCATATTTACTTTGAGATAAATAGGCAACTGCACCCCATTCACTATTCTTACTCATATGAATATCATAACTTGCTAAATCGTTTTTAAATCCATATGTATCATATTTCTTTTCTTGCATATTTCTTGATGCATAAAATGCATTTGATATAGTTACGTATCGCCATGAAACTACGGTTGGTTTTATGATTGGTGTCAATTCTGAATTGTTAGCTCTTTCATCATTTTCATATATTCCTTCTTGGTTGCCTGTATCAAACTTTCCATACCAGATTCCTGTTAATTTGTCATCTCCAAAAGTAAAGGCTGGATGTATCATATAATTATCATTTACTTGATTACTTGTCTCATTTATAAAATTAATTTCAATTGCTCCAGGCTTATTTTTATTTTGTCCTATTGTTTCCATATTAGTATAATTATATTCATATCTTGGTATCCATACCCACATTGTATTGATATCTTCCATGGGTATTTCTATTCCTGGTTCTGCTTCCTGATATGTATTTCTATGTGTTGCAGTAACTGTTACTGCATTCGCCCATTCTTGTTTATCATAATTATACCATCCAGCATATCCTGCTTTTACCCACTTTTGTTGTGCTCCATCATAAACTACTGGTATTAACCCTTCTACTAAAGCAGGTACATTGGCTCCACTTTTATCTTGTGGTTCTTGATATGGATCTAATGTAGGAGCAGTTGGATCATCTATTGCTCCATTTTGTGCATATACATTTACTTTTACAGAGAAAGTCATATCATTATATATCCAACTTCCATTTATTACTTGATTCGCTTTTTCATCAATCCACATTCTATACCGGAATGTTTTTTCATAATTGCTTTGACCATCCGGAATTTCTTCTCTATATAATGTCTTTGCTTTTGATATACTTGTATCTTTTAATAGACTTGGTACTTTACTATCATATAATTCACTATATAAATTTAAATTTGTTTTTGTTGGTAATCCCTTTGTTTCTGGGTCACTTTCTGCTCCATCCTTTACAACTCTTAAATAGGTTTTTACTACTTGTTCTGGTAAAGTAGAAGTATTTTCTTTGGTTACATATATTTCATAATTAATAGCTGCCCCTTTGGTTGTTGCTCTTACATCAAAGTCAAAAACATCTTTATTAGCTTGATCTAATACTTTTCCATCTTCATCACTCATTGGAAAAGCATTTTCAATAGATACTCCTCCATCTTTACTTCTAGTTTCATCATAAATAAAAGTTAAGGTTCCTGTTTCAATCTTATTTTCCTTTTCTCCTTGTCTTGAATACTGGAAAAAGGCAAAAGTGGTTCCTATGGTAATTAAAACTAAAGCTAATACCAGTAAACATACAGCAATTAATTCTTTCTTAGTTCTTTTCTCTTTCATATATCTTCTACTCCTTTATTATTTACCTATTTCCATTATAAAACTACCCCCCCCCAGGTCAACTTTTTGTTAATTTTTCTGTGGCAGGAGATGTACACTTGACATTTTTAGACAATTTTTAAAATTTGGTATAAAGTTCAAAGAAACGGCTTGAGATCTCTTTCGCAATACGACGATTGACATAACTGTGATAGGAATAACTGGATGGTTTCTCAACATCAGGAGAAGTAACTGCAATAGTCATTTGAGGATGATCATAAGGGGCAAAACCAACGAACGCATTACTTACTGATTCACTATCGATAACACCATCCCCATCAGTATCTAAAAAAGATTCACTGGTTCCAGTTTTTCCAGCAGGACTGGGACTGGTTCCCATAACCCCTTTTCCAAGACCTACGGTCATGACCGCACGAAATCCTTCTTTGATTCGATTTAAAAAACGTTCTTCTGTAGTAACCGTATTTAAAACAGTTGGTTCAATCTTTTCAGTAATGGGACCTAGTTCATTTTCAGAAGTAGGTGCATGTACTTCTTTTAAAAGATGTGGTTTTAATCTTTTACCATTGGATGCAAGCGTTGTAATATATTGCGATAATTGAATCGGTGTATAAGTGTCGTACTGTCCCATCGATAAATCGAGTAAGAGTCCGGCATCCGTTTTAGTGCCAATATAACCTAAACTTTCAATGGGTAAATCAATCTCGGTTTTGACACCTAAACCAAATTCACCTAAAGTCTTTCGATAGATGGAGAAAGCTTCGGTATTAATTTTTAAAGGTTGGTTGTAACGATAGTTTGCTCCTGCTACACGCATAGCAATTTTAAACTGATAGACATTGGAAGACTGGGCAAGTGCTGTAATATCGTTGATTCTGCCTAAATTGGCATGCGAACATTTTTTAGGGGTTCCTGCAATCTTCACACAAGCATCTTCGATCACTTCACCAATTTGTAAAACACCCGTGTTATACCCTACCAACATGGTGGCACCTTTCACAACACTTCCAGGTGTCATGGGTGACGTTAATATGCCAGGTGTATAATCACGAATTACCCATTTACCATCATCTTTTACCACTTGTTTCCCACTCATAGCAAGAATTTCTCCCGTCTCTGGTTCTTGAATAACTACAAAACTTCGATTGAAGTATCCTGTATTGGGTTCTCCTTTAGCCATAATTAATTGTTCACTTAATATACGATCGACTTCCTGTTGTAACTTGATATCAATCGTTAAAACGATATCTGATCCTCTTTCGGCTTCTTTGATTAAAGTCATTTCATTACTGCTATTGACTTTATAGACGGCTTTTTCTCCTTTTAAAAGAGACTCATACTGCTTCTCTAAATAACTGAGTCCTACCCGATCGTTTAAAGCATAGCCTTGTTCTAAATAGTAATCCCGCTCTTCACTAGGAAGACCTTGTTCGCTCGTTGACACCGTACCTAAAATACTCTTAAACGTATCTCCATAGTAATAAACTCTTTCCCAATTTTGAGCAACACTAACTCCTTCAAATACATCACTATGCTCTACAACATAGGCAATCTCTTCTTTTGTTGCATTTTCTTTTAAAATTTTCTTCTGATAAGAATAACCTTTGTTCATGGCATAATACAAGTATGCTGCTTCCTTATCTTCATCCGAATAAATACTTAACTCTTCTTTGGTAATACGCTCTAATTCTAACTTCTCAATATCCCTTGAAGATAGACGTCTTTCTTCTAAAGCTTGCCATTCTTCCTCTGTAATCTTTGCTTTTACCTCTTCTGGATATTCTCTTAAATAAAATTCTTTTAAATTGATTTCAGCAAGTTTGCAATTAGTTAACTCTAAAATAGAAGCAAGACGTCTTGCTAACATTATTTCATCATTGGTTGTTAAGTCCTTACTTTTTTCATAATAAATGGTAGGTACTTGAACATTATCTACTAATAGATTATAGTTTCGATCATAGATTCTACCTCTTGGAGCACTTTCTCCATAGACGGTTTTATCGGTAAGATTTGCTAATTTTTCTTGGTAAAAAGCTTGATCCAAAATAAATATTTTTACCAAATAAAAGTTTAAAACAAGAAAAAAACTACCAAAAAGAATTCCTATTAAAAGAATTCTCATCCTTAAGTTTGTACTTTTAAGTATTTTCTTTTGTTTTTTTCTTCGCTTTTTCATAATCTTCCTCTTATTACTAGTTTCGGTTATTTTTATTATTTTATCCTCATAATTTTTAACAGGAGGAAAATATGTACGAATATTTAATAGGACAATATATTAAAAACTTAACGATCGAGGATATTATTCTTTTTGCCAAAGAGAAAAACGTAACAGTTAGTAAAGAAGATGCTACCCTTTTATTAAAAACAGCTAAAGAACATTGGATAACTTTTTATAAAGGAGATCCTTCTAAAATTATTGCAGAATTAAAAAAAAGACTCGACCCTACTACTTTCGAATTGGGAATCGAGTTATGGATGGAATATAAAAAAAAGTTACCTAATGGGTAACCTTTTGAATTTGTACTTCGTAGGAAGGAGACAATCTTTTGGCTAATTTCAATATACGATTATTCTCTTCCGCAATAGGTTCTTGCTCTAAGACATCATCAAAACTACTCTTAAGACCACTTTGAATTAGTCTTTCTTTGATAGAATGTAATTCTTTACAATCAAAACCAGATACTTGCTCTAAAGAGAGAATCGGATAGATGTTTTCGTAGAAGTAAGAAAAATCGCTAAACATAGAAGATAAAACATCATGATAATATTCTGGAGCCATTTTGGTAATGAGGCCTTCAATAAAAGGAATATCATTTTGTTTATCATAAAATAAGCAAGATAAACTTAAACTTTCTTCTTTCGCTTTAGAAGTTGCAAAAGCATCTCTCAATACATGAAGAGATCCCGCTCTTAAATTGGCATAACGTTTTTCCAAATAAAACGGAAGAGAAGAAATTTTCTCATACTCTTTATATTCTTCAATAGTCTGAACCGCTTTCGGTGTTTCCCCACTTTTTACCATACTATCTACTAATACATAATTTTTACGATCAAGTAAATCGGTTAAAGTTCTTTTAGCAAGTGAAATGTCTTTGAGATGTACTTGATTACAAGTAATTGTATTACCTTCTTTTAACCATAACATATACAAGAACTCCTTTTTGCTGCTTATATTAACACAATTTTTTTCAAAAATAAAGAGAAAATTAAAAATTTGTTTGTGAATTCTTAATTTTCTCTATAAGCTGTACATCAAATTTTCGATTTCGAATCATAGCAATTTCTGCTTTATAAGGTGGATAGATGCGATCAACATAAGGTGTTTCTAATATTTTAGGAACTTTTTCTAGTAAAGGATGATATAAAACATTTAAAAGAGTATCAAAGCCAAGCGTACCAAAACCAATATTTTCGTGGCGATCTTTATGACTAGCTCTTATATTTTTACTATCGTTCACGTGAACACATCCAATTTTTTCTAAACCAACTACTTCATCAAACTTTTTTAAGAAAGCATCAAAATCAGACAAATCGTATCCTGCATCGTTTAAATGACAGGTATCAATACAAACACCGATTCTTTTTTTATTTTGAACACCATCGATAATTGCTTTGATTTCTTCTAAGGTACTTCCTATTTCAGTTCCTTTTCCCGCCATCGTTTCAAGTAATATTTGAACTGGCAAATCATCTTCGAATAAACGATTTAATCCTTGAATAATCGCGTTTATCCCTTCTTCTGTAGAAACATGAACATGGCTTCCAGGATGAAGTACTAGTTTATTAATTCCAAGGGATGCACATCGGTTAAGTTCTTCTTTTAAAAAAGAAAGAGAAAAATCGTACTTTTCAGGATCAGGATTAGCAAGATTGATAATGTAAGGAGCATGGACAACGACATTAGAAAAATCAATTCCTTTGTCTTTCATGAGATTGATTGCTTCTATAGTTAAATCATCTCGAATAGGATAACGAATCGTATTTTGGGGTGCCCCAG
The DNA here is from genome assembly GCA_947623935.1 of uncultured Bacilli bacterium. Lineage (GTDB taxonomy): Bacteria > Bacillota_I > Bacilli_A > RF39 > UBA660 > Faecenecus. The sequence continues at coordinate 8,855 of CANQIE010000041.1, forward strand.
TATAAAACATAAACGTAGTACTGCCATAAGATAGGGCTTCTAGGGTACTACCTAAAAGCTGGGTATTTTTATTAAAAGAAACATGTGAACCAAGAATTAACATTTTACAACTTCCTCCCATAATAAAGTCAAGTATTTTATATACAAAACCTTATAAATTATTTTCAATTTTTGATTTTTATCCTATTT
>CANQIE010000042.1 GCA_947623935.1 uncultured Bacilli bacterium
TAAGACCCTTTTCCCTTCTTTGATTTCTTTTTTATAGAGGTCTTGTTCCTCTTTTGTCAAATAAATAGGCATAAAATGCCTCCTTTCAAATGCACTATAACAAGGATTTTTTTGATATGCAAATCGCACTTTTTAAGTTTTCAAAGAGAGAATTCTTATTTTTCATTTAAGGTGAATTTTTAATTTTAATCAAGGGAATTCTTAAAAAGTATACTTTTTTCATTTGACATTTTTTCTTGACAAAAAAATGCTCTATTTAAAGAACATTGTTATTTCATAAATAAGGCAAGTCGCTTTTGAAGTCTTTCTTTTCCTAAAAGTTGTAAAATATCGTATAGATTAGGAGAAATGGTTTTAGTTGTTGCCATGACCCTTATCATTTCACAAAAATCCCCTACCTGACCTTTAAAGTTTTCAGGGTTTTCTTTATAAAGCTTGCGATTTACAGCATAACCATGAGCTTCAGCAAAAGTTTTAATCTTACTAAACCACTCTTCCTCACTATCGGATGCATCATAGACTTCCTCAAAGTAAGCTTGTAAATCTTCTTTCGGATACGTCTTTTCTACTTCGCTATAAGGGTTTTCTTTAGTAAAGAACAATTCATCGTACATGTACCAGAATTCTTTTTTGACATCTTTGTAAGAACCTATGTCTTTACGAGGACGTTCGATTTCTCTTTCAATATTGAGTAGGGAAATCGTATAGTCTTTGTACTTTTCTAAAATTTCAGCAAAAGAAGCATCATATTCCTTAGCATAGTTAAGTGTTTCTTCATAAACTTGTTTAGCACTCAATTTAGAGAAATAAATCTTACTTACACTTTCTAGTTTCTCTAAGTCAAAAAGACTTCCTCCAATCGGCATTTTATCGAAAGTAAAAGTAAAGTCGGTATAACTTTTATCTTGATTTTGTAAATACCATTCTTCAAAAGAAGAGTTGGCAATGGTTGCTAAAAAGAGGTTTACGGCTCCCACTGGGATACCTGCTTCATGGTAGTAAGATACGGCAAGTTCTGGGTCTTTTCGTTTACTTAATTTACGAATATTACCTGTTTCTTCATCTTTCTTGGTTAAAGGAGCAATATGTGCATATTTAGGAGGCTCAAAACCTAAAAGATGGAATAGTTCTAAGTGTACAGGAAGGCTCGATACCCATTCGTCTCCTCTTATAACATGGGTAGTATGCATCAAGTGATCATCTACAGCATGAGCAAAGTGATACGTAGGAAGACCATCTGACTTTAAGATGACGTGATCCAAATCATTTTCTGGATACTCTAAGTCCCCTTTAATCAAATCGTGATAGATGTGTTTTACTCTAAAGTCTCCTTGCGATTTCATACGCATAATGAAGGGTTTTCCACTTTTAATCTTTTCGACCGCTTCTTCTTTGGTGAGTCCACGACAAGTACTCCATCTTCCATAGTAACCAATACGTTCTTTGGTGGCTTCTTGAATTTTCCTGTTCTCATCAATTTCTTCCGGTGTACAGAAACATGGATAGGCATAGCCTTTTTCAACTAAGTATTTGACATAAGCCTTATAGATTTCACCACGTTCCGATTGAATATAAGGACCATAATCACCATCCATACCATAGCCTTCATCAAAAGTAATACCGTATTCCTTAAAATCTTTGACAATGCCTTCGACACCATTTTCTACTTCTCTTTTTTGATCCGTATCTTCAATTCTTAAAAAGAGTACTCCCCCACTTTGTCTTGCCATCTGTTTTGCAATAAAACCTTGGTAAAGACTTCCCATGTGAACAAATCCTGTAGGACTTGGTGCACATCTTGTTACGACAGCACCATCGGGTAAGTTTCTTGATCCGTATTTTTCTTCATAGTAAGCTATTTCTTTTACCTCTGGAAATAGAAAATCGGCAAATTCTTTATCGGTCATAAATACCTCCTATAGAAAAATCATCTTACAAGATGATTCATAATCCTTATTGGCTGCCCAGGCTAGATTCGAACTAGCGCATGTCGGAGTCAGAGTCCGATGCCTTACCACTTGGCGACTGGGCAAAACAACAACATAATAATAGCATAAGTTTCCTTTTATTGCAATGATTTTATCAGTCAAAAAGAAGTACAAAGGCTTCTTTATTTCCGTTTAAAAAGTTTTTTCTTTTCATAGTAATAGTATTTTTTTAAAAGCGATTCCTTTAAACGATTACGAATCTCTTCCATCTCTTTTTTAGTAAGTTCTTTTTTATTGATAAGAAAAGCTGCCATTTTATTAAGATAAAGATAGAAATAATCTTCTGTTTCTACGGCTTGATATAAAGCGATATACTCCACTTTTTGTGTACCATTACTATTTTTTACTTTTAAAGCATCTTTTAAAAACGTGTATTCGTTTTCAAAATCTAAAACAGAAGCATCTTCTCTAAGCGTTCTTTTTACTTGTAAATCAGGAATTAAATAGGTAAAAAGTTCAATGACAATAATGGTATCACACAAAAGAAAAAGAACAGCAAAAGGAATGTTTTTAAAGAGTGGTTCAAAAAGATAGGCAATAATAAGAGGAATAGATAGAACCAGTAATAAAAGAAACCAAATGCGTTTTCTTCGCATCGTAAAACGGTAATGTACTCTATTAAAAGTATAGTAGCCTTCTTCGGTATATTTAGTCTTTACTTGAATAGTTTTGTTTGTTTCCTTTTTCATTTTTTTCATCCTCTTTTCTTAACTTTATTCTAGCATATATAAAAAGATAACTCAAATCAGAGTTACCCTTTTTTATTTTTGTTTTGCAACTTTTACAGCGGTTCCATAGGCAATGATTTCAGCAGCCCCATTCATGACACTAGAAGAACCATATCTAATATTGATAATAGCGTCGGCTCCAAGACTTTCTGCTTCATCGACCATACGTTTCGTAGCCATTTGTCTTGCTGTTGCAATCATCTCGGTGTAACCTGTAATTTCTCCTCCTACAATGGTCTTCATACCCGCCATAAAGTCGCGTCCTATGTTTTTCGACTGTACGATTTGGCCTTTAACAATACCTAAGGCTTCCTTGATTTCATACCCTGGAATATAATCAATATTTACTAGCTTCATCTTCTTCACCTCCATTAATTTCTTGAATACGTTTGACTAGATTCACAACGATGGCTATGAATGGACTTCCCACCATAAATAAAAGTAAGATAAAATAAACAAGAGGTATATCACCCATGAACCAAAAGTACGTGAACAAGCCCATTAGAAAGAGAAACACACCACCAAAAAGTAAACTGGATAACACGGCTCCTAAAATCTTTTTTGTTTTATTCGTTTTCACATTACGCAAGGTAAATCCCTCCTTATTTAAAATAGACATACTTTGGAAGTAGGAAGTACTATCGATTTCTTCCATATCGACACCAGATGAAGCAATATCTAAACATAATTCTTTCACCTTTTTTAAATTCTCTTCCAGAGCATCAATTTTGGTTATACGATCTTTCATACATGCTTCCAAAGACAATTCTTTATTTACTAAACGTTTTAAATCTTGAATAGGAACGCCTAATTCTCTTAAAAATTTGATAAGCTTCAAACGTTTAATATCTTCTTCGTCATAGATACGATAGTCGTTTTCTTGATTTCGTTTCGGTCTTAACAAACCAATTTCTTCGTAATAACGAATACTTTTTTTCGATAATCCTACCTGTTGATAGACTTCATTAATAAACATTTTTCTCTCCTTTCACCTACACTTTATACCTTTCCCTAAGGGGAAGGTCAATTCTTTTTTTTATTTTTAGCTCATTCTAAAATGTCCCATGATATCATCGTGATAAGGAAGAATATCTTCTTCGTAATTTTGTTGATAAGGGCTTGCATGATGATATACAAAAGGAATCCCTTTTCGATTACGATGTTCAGATAATACACCTATATGGTTTTTAAAAACGACAATATCTCCTTGTTGCCATTCTTCTATCTTCGATAAGTCCAAAGTTAATGAAATAGAATTTCTTTCAAAATAAATAAGTAGATTTCGAACTCTTCGAAAATCGATATTTTTATCCACTTTGTCAATATCATAGAGATTTCTATTTTCACGAATATCGGTATCCACTAGTGTTTGAAGATTGTAGCCTGCAGCTAACAAGCCAAAAGCAACCACATCGGTACATACGCCATATTCATCATCTGGGTAACCTGAAGCATAATACTTGCTTTGATACTTGGGATGAGTAGCTAAATAGGCTTTAACTCCTTCTAAAAAATCCGTTTGATCATCCATTCCATCTTGATCTTGATCGTTTTTACTTTTATAAGTAGCAATAGAAAAATCTTGATCGGTATATTTTGAATGCGGAATGATATTCATTCGATAAAGAAGAAATAAAAGGCTCCCTATCATAATCAATATGCCTAGTCCTATTATGATTTTCTTTTTCATTTCACTACCTCTTTGTTTGAAATTTCTTTAATTGATACTTTCCTATCACATCTAGGATAAATCATTTATATATTTTTTTCATTATTATTTAAATATTTCATATTATTTTCTGACAATATCTTCATTTGAGAAATAGCAATTTGATTTAATCTCTCCAGTCTTTCGGCTTGAGTTAATCCATAATTAATAAATACTGAATTTAAATTTTCTAAATTTGCTAAACATATAAGTTCATCAATAGAAGCGTAATCTCTCATATTACCATGTAAATTAGTATTCTTTTCTCTCCATTCTTTTGCTGTCATTCCAAACAATGCCATATTTAATACATCAGCTTCTTCAGCATAAACAAAATTTATTTGATCTTTGTTTAATTTTTGTGGTATTAAATGATTTTTAATTGCATCAGTATGAATTTTATAATTAATTTTAGATAATTCTCTTTTAGCACTCCATCCTAATTGTTTTTGTTCTTCTTGTTTTAGTCTCTCAAACTCTTTGATTAACAATAATTTAAATTTTGGACTAATCCACATGCCAAATTCAAAAGCAATATCTTTATGCGCATATGTTCCACCATATCTTCCAGTTTTTGATATAATACCAATCGCATTAGTTTTATTGACCCATTCTTTAACACTGATCTTATAACTATTTAAACCTGCTTGACTTTTAATTATGGCGAATTCGCCATAATTAAAATTAGGATTATAAAGTTCTTCCCAAATTCCTAAAAACTCAATAGTATTTCTATTCCTAAGCCAATCAGATACGAAAAAATCTCCATCTTTTGACTTAAGCATATCTGTAATAGAAATATAATCCTCATCATTTATTTTAGTATAATTAATAATTTGATTAGCTACTTTTAGTTCTAACATTGTCCCCCTCCTTTTTACAAATATATCTATAAAATTTATTTTTTACTTTTCAAATGTATGGTTTATCAACCACATTGTGTGTTACGCAATATTATTTTCATAATATCTAGATTGGTTGCTTTTTTAAAGTTTACTCTGTAACCTACTGCAATCATAGCATCTAAATTATAATATTTTGTTTGATATTTTTTTCCATCTTCAGCAGTATGTTCCAAAATGGAACATACTGAATCTCTAACCAATTCCTTTTCCTTAAAAATATTATTTAAATGTTTTGTAATGGAAGGTCTTTGAACATCAAATAATTCAGCCATACTTTTTTGAGTAAGCCATATCGTTTCATCTCTTAGAATTACATCTATATTTACATTTCCATCTTCCGTTTGATATAAAATAATATTACTTTCTTGCATATGAACCTCCTTGATAAGAAAATTATATAATAAAAACATTTGTTTGACAATATACTTTGCAAATTAATTTAAATTTGTTCTAATTTTTTTAAATAATATTCTATTTTTTCCTTTTTTCATTTTCTAACATGAAGATACAATTATTAACTTAACACGACTGAAAAAAGAGATAAGTTTTTTATCTCTTATTAATTCGTAGCAAGTCCATCGACTTGTAAAACGACACCGGTAATATAATCTGCCATATCACTTGCTAAAAAGAGAAAGGCATTGGCAATATCACGAGGTTCTCCAATTCTTCCCAAAGGAACTGTTTTAATTAAAGGTTCAATCATTTCTTTAGGAAGGGAGGCAACCATATCGGTTTTGGTAATGCCAGGCGCAACCGCATTAACCCTAATTTGGAAAGGAGCTAGTTCTCTTGCTAATGATTTGGTTAATCCATTGACTGCGAACTTACTAGCAGGGTAACCTACGCCTGAAGGTTGTCCATAAATGCTTACAATCGAACTGGTATTTAGAATGACTCCTTTATGAGCTTCTTTCATATAAGGGGTTACTGCTTTAATGGTATTAAACATTGATTGAACATTAATATCCATAATTTTTTCAAAATCAAGCGAAGTCGTCTCTTCGATTTTTTTATTTGCTGAAATACCTGCATTATTGATTAAGATATCAATTCTTCCTTCTTCTTGATAAATCTTAGCAAAAGTAGATGCCACTTCATCATAATTAGATAAATCGGGATAATAGCCTTTCACAACATACCCTTCATTTGCTAATTTATTAAGTGCTTCTTCAACCGTTTCTTTTCTCGAACCAAAAAGAATCACTTTGGCTCTTTGTTCTAGAAAAGCCCGAACCGTTTCAAAACCAATTCCTCTAGTACCACCCGTTATTACAACAACTTTATTTTCTAATCCTAACATTTTAATCCTCCGACATTTCTCTTATCGCTGTTACAGCAACAATACTTCCATCACTAACCGCAGTGGTAAGTTGTCTTAACTCTTTTACTCTAGTGTCTCCTGCGACATAGATTTTATCTGTCTTAGTATGAACACCATCAACTGATTCAATATAGCCTCGTTCATTTAAATCAACCACATTCATAAAGAGTTCATTTCGAGGTGCTTGGCCAATGGCAATAAAGGCTCCTGCTACTTTAATTTCTGTTTCTTTTCCTTCTACATCTTTAACCGTAATACTTTCAAGTTTTTCTTTACCATTTAAAGATTCCACATTGGCGTTCATTACAAACTCGACGTTTTCTTTTTCTTTTAACTTAGAAACACTTCTTTTTTCTCCCCTAAATTCATCTCTTCGGTGAACGATATAGACTTTCTTCGCAATATCCGAAAGATACAAAGCATCTTGTAAAGCGGTATTTCCTCCCCCAATCACGGCCACATTTTTATTTTTAAAGAAGGCTCCATCACAACTAGCACAATAAGAAACGCCTTTTCCTACAAATAACTCTTCATTATCGATACTTAGTTTTCTATTTTCAGCACCTGTCGCAATAACCACCGTTTTTCCTTGATATCTGTTTTTAGCCGTAATCACGGTTCTATCTTCTTCAATTTTTAATACGGTTTCAAATTTGAGTTCTACCCCTAAGTCTTTAACCTGTTTATAGAGATTATTGGCAAAATCTACTCCTGAAATAGAGGGAATTCCAGGATAGTTTTCTACCTTATTGGCTGTTACAATCTGTCCTCCGTAACTTTTAGCTTCTAACACTAAAACTTTTTTATTGGCTCTTAATAAATAAAGGGCACAAGTTAACCCTGCAGGACCTGCTCCTACAATAATTGTATCGTACATGATAACACCTTCCTAATCTAATTTCATTTTAAAAAAGAAAGAGGAAGATTGCAAGCAAATCCCCCTCTTTAGACTTTATTTGACATTGTTTTTTTGTTTATAGCTTGTTAACTAATGGTTAACTATCAATATTTCATCAAAGGCATTCCTAAATTTCGATAAATCTCTAGCGCTCCTTTTGTATGGAAAAGCGGAACGATAATCAAATTATACAAATCATCGATCATAATAATAGCAAACAAGATAATAGCAAGTGTTAAAAAGACTTTCTTAGATAACTTCTTTGCTAAGAAGAAAAGAAATGGAAGCATACCGTAAATTAATAAAAGGCCCGATAATCCGGGAATTTATCAGTTTTAAAACAAGAAATCTTCGGAAACCATTATAAAATGGTTATTTTTTTGTCAAATTTTGCAT
>CANQIE010000043.1 GCA_947623935.1 uncultured Bacilli bacterium
AGGATATAAAAAATACAAATTAATTATATAACTTGTATTTTCTCTTACATTTTTCCAACATTTACTTTACTTCATCTTTGTATAGTAAAATTTTGACATTTAGAAAAAAATATGTTATAATAATAGCCATATTTAAAAAAAGGGGGAAAATTGATGACTGAACAATATTTTACACAAGATGTTTATGTAGGAATTGCTAATGATTACGACAAAAACATAACTAGTTATCCAAAGGGATGGGGTATGTTTAAGGGCAAACCTGGACATACTAGTTTTTACGCTGGCTTTGTAAAGACTCCGTTAGGATTAAAAAGATTATCATCTGAAAAAATATATCCTGTTTTTGAGGGCCCTGTCCATATAAGAAAAGATTATGCTTATGAAGTAGAACCAATCATATTTTACATGAAGTCTAATGAAATTCCCACTACCATGACAAAAGAAGAAATTGAATCTTTTGTAACACGTATTTATTCAAATGAAAAAAGGGAAATATTTTATCAAAAAAGAAAATAAATTTAATTAGGTAAATAGATTTAACTACTATGCAAAAGAACATAGTAGTTTTTTTTATGAATTCTTTATTAGTCAAAAAATCACTTTTTTAAATTTATCACTTCTAAAAAAAGGATTACCTCAACTGGGTAATCGCATCTTGAAATGATTCACTATAAATAATATAGGATCCACTAGCTAAAATGTCAGCATCTTTTACATATTCCTTGGTTTCTAAATTGATGCCTCCATCCACTTCGATTTTGATGGGAAGTTTTTTACTTTTAATCGTTTTCTTAAGTTCTTTAAGGCGATCGACGGTATCAAAAATAAATTCTTGACCCCCTCGTCCGGGCTCAACACTCATTAAAAGGACGAGATCAATTTTATCTAAATAAGGATCTAAGACTTCTAATGGGGTACTAGGATTGATAGCTAGTCCACATTTAATGCCATAACGATGAACAAGTTTTATGGCTTCTTCTATTTTATCCCCTACTTCCACATGGAAACTGATGTATTCGGTATTTAATGTAGCAAACTTTTTAATGTATTTTTTAGGATCCATCACCATTAAGTGAACATCCAATCTTTTCGAAGTATAACGATAAATATTTTTTAATTCTTTAAAGGGCAAAGTCTTGTTCTTAACAAATTTGCCATCCATAAAGTCAACATGAATATAATCGACATCGGTCACATTTAATTTAACTAAATCTTTAGCAATATGTTTACTGCTTAAAAAAGTCGCGGCTATTTTTTTCATCGAACAGACTCCACCTCCTCAACTAATTTTTGATAATTTTCGTATCGACTCGGTAAAATTTCCCCTTTCGAAAGGGCTTCTTTGACCGCACAATGATCTTCCTTTAAGTGCATACAATCGTGATATTTACAGGTATAATTTCCAAACTCAACAAAGGAAGATTTGATATCTTCTTTGGTATATGCATGAAAGTCAAGGGCCGAAAAACCAGGTGTATCTAAAACTTTTCCACCAAAAAGTTCAATTAATTCCACGTGTCTTGTCGTATGTTTTCCTCTTCCTAAAGCAAGTGAAATTTCTCCTGTCTTTAACGATAAAAGAGGAGCTAGTCTATTTAATAAAGTGGATTTCCCTGCTCCAGTCTGTCCTGTAAAGACACTTGTTTTTCCTTTGAATAAACGTTTTAATTTTGCATATTCATAATTGAAATAGACAGGATACCCTATTTTTTTATAATAGGCTAAAATCTTTTTAATTTGTTTTTGTTCTTCTTCCTCTAGTAAATCCATTTTAGTAATACAAAGAATGGGTTTTACTTTCGATAATTCCATTAAAACAATTAATTTATCTAACAAATTCAAAGAGAAATCCGGTTGTTTTACACTCGTAATCAAAAAGCCTTGATCGATATTGGCAACGGGAGGTCTTGAAAGTTCATTTTTTCGTGGCAAGATCTCGGTAATCCATTTATCTTCCTTCGAGAAAAGGACTCTATCTCCTACCAAAGGGGTTATTTTTTGATTTCGAAATTTGCCCCTGCATTTGCATTCAAAAACTTGATCATTAGCTTTTACAAAATGCGTATCGCTTATAATTTTTATGAGTTCTCCTTGCATGCTTTCTCCTTTAATGGTTATTCTTTTTTATTATTATCTGGATCTTCCTGTGGTTTTAAATCTTCAATCGGATCTTGTGGTTCTCCTACATTATCCGGTTCCATTGCAATGGTAATTCTAAAGTCTACCCCTTTAACTAAAGTAGTTCCTGCTTTTCTAGATTGACTAATAATCATACCCGGTGTATATTGCCCTGTTTTTTCATAATCAATGGTTAGTTTCAAATTGTTTTGTTCACAGAAGGCTTCGACTTGATCCACCGTCCATCCTTCTTCGACCATATCAGGGTATTTGTCATAGACTTTCATTCGGTAAAGCGTTACTTTGTCGTCTTCACTAATTTCGGTACCTGCTTTTGGTTCTTGGTCAATAACTGCCCGATCCGTTTCAAATTCTTCGTCCGTTTCTAATACCTTTTCTTCAATTTCTACTTGAGTAATGCCTTGTTTTCGTAAGTAATCGACCACATCGATATAATCTTGTCCTTTAAAGTCCTCCATCGTATACATTTTCTTACCACTAGAAATATAGATAGTCACTTTATTTCCTTTTTTAATCGAATTTCCGGCAAGAGGATCGGTTCTAATGATTTTTCCTTTTTCAAGCGCATTTTCTTCTTCGACCACTTCTACTGCGAAACCTAAATTACTAAGACGGGTTCTGGCATCCTCTACGGATAAACTACTTACTTCTGGAATTAAAACATCGGGTGCATTGGTAAGAGCTGGAACAACAAAGAAAATGATCGCAAAAATCAAAACAATAAATATAAATATAGAAGCTAAAATCCAAATCCACTTGTTGGTTTTTTCTACATCTTCAATATCTTCTTCCTCTTCTTCGTTTGGAACTTTTTCAATTTCTAAATCCTCGTCTTCCTTCTTTACTTCTTCTTTTTTAGGGGCTGATTTTTCTTCTTGTTCATGCTCTGGATAAGGATAGACATATTTTTCTTCATCTAGGCGGTCGTCATTCATACACGTTAATAAATCATCCCGCATCTCTTTAGCATCGGCATAACGATTCTTTGGATTCTTGGCCGTCGCTTTTAAAATGATATTTTCGACACTTTGTGGAATCGATGGATTAGCCTCCCGTACACTAGGGATCTCATCTTTCATGTGTTTAAGGGCAATTTCAACGGCATTTTCACCTTTGAAAGGAAGATGACCAGTCAAAAGTTCATAGAACAAAATACCCATCGAATAAACATCGCTTCGGAAGGTGGATCCTTTTCCACTAGCCTGTTCTGGAGGTAAATAATGGACACTTCCCATGACCGAATTGGTTTGAGTTAATTGGGTACTATTTAAGGCCATGGCAATACCAAAGTCGGTTATCTTAATCGAGCCATCGTCTTTCATCAAAATGTTTTGTGGCTTTAAGTCACGGTGAATAATTCCCATCTCATGGGCATGCGATATACCATCGGTAAGTTGCAACATAATGTCGATGGATTCGGATAAGGTAAGTCCTCCTCTTTTTTTGATGAGTTGTTTAATGGTCTTGCCTTCGACATATTCCATGACGATATAATAGGTTCCATTATCCTCTCCTACATCGTACATCTCTACAATATTCGGATGTGATAAGGAAGAGGCGGATAAGGCTTCTCTTTGAAAACGACGTACAAACTTTTCATCGTTTGCTAAATCGCCACGCAAAATCTTAATAGCCACATCGCGATCTAAAATCGTATCGTGTGCTAAATAGACATTCGCCATACCACCTTCGCCGATACTACGAACGATCAAATAACGATCATTAATTTTTTGCCCCTTTATTACCATTTTTATTTTCCACCTTCCTTATTTCTTATTAAATAAGCTACGGAAATATTATCGGTTCCACCCCGATTGTTTGCTTTTTGAATTAATTTAATCACTTTATCTTCGACACTTAAATCACTTAATAACACTTTTTGAATTTGTTCTTCTTCTAACATGTTAGTAAGTCCATCACTACAAAGAAGAATACTAGATACCCCCATATCACAATCGAAAATATCGATGTCGATAGGGTCATTGGCTCCTAAAGCCTTCATAAGGACATTTTTCTTAGGATGTTCCTTGGCTTCTTCTTCGGTCAGTTCTCCTGCCGAAACCAAGAGATTGACTAGTGTATGATCATAGGTCACTTTATGCAATTTATCGTTCTTGATAACAAATCCACTGGAGTCTCCAATATTTCCAAACAAAATATAATCTTTGGTAACAATGGCAACCACTAAAGTCGTTCCCATGCCTTTGCTTTCTGGTGCATTTTTTTCATATTCGAAAATGAGACTATTCATCTCGTTTACACTATCGCGTAACCAATCCACGGCTTGTGCTTTATCCATGTGAAGGAACGATTCTTGGAAGTGTTTTCCTAAATACTGAATGGCAATGCTCGATGCTACTTCTCCTGCTGAATGACCTCCCATACCATCCGCTACTGCCATCAGGTAATCTTTTTCTAAATTTTTAACAATAATGACACTATCTTCGTTGTGACTACGCACTTTTCCTTTGTCTGTTAAATAGAATGATTTCATACTTCATCCTCCTCTTTACTACTTCGAAGTTGTCCACATGCTGCACTTATAGTAGAACCGAACTCGCGTCTTATAGTAACACTTATTTTTTCTTTTTTTAGTATATCATAAAATTTACTAATTTGCGAGGGGGTACTCCTTTTCCATTTTAAATAATGGGTCTCATTATAAGGAATCAAGTTAACATAGCCATTGATTCCTCTTAAAAGATGGGCAAGTTCATGTGCACAATCTTCGGTATCGTTAACCCCCTTTAGTAATATATATTCAAAAGTAAGCCTACGATGGGTCTTATTTACATAATCTTTTAAAACGGGCATCAATTCTTTTAAAGGATACACTTTATTAATAGGCATCAAGTAACTACGCAAAGTATCGTTTGGAGCATGTAAACTAATCGCCAAATTGACTTGGTACGGAAGATGTGAAAAATCAATGATCTTAGGAATAATTCCACAAGTCGAAATGGTAATATGTCTACTTCCTAAAGCCAATCCTTTATCGTGATTAATAATTTCAATAAAGGTAATCACTTCATCGTAGTTATCAAAAGGTTCCCCAATTCCCATTAAAACCACATGGCTAATTCTTTTTCCTACGGTTTCACTCACTTTTAAAATCTCTTCAACCATTTCTCCTGCCTGCAAATTACGAACCTTTTTTCTTCGTCCACTTTCACAAAAAGTACAGCCCATATTGCATCCCACTTGCGTTGAAATACAAAGACTATTCCCATAATCGTGTTGCATTAATACCGCTTCGATGTGTTCCTTATCATAAAGTTCAAACAAAAACTTGGAAACATCTTTGCCTTCTTCTTTTTGGACTAGTTGAAGGGTCGATAACGAGAAGTTTTCTTTTAAATTTTCAATTACTTCTTTTTTGAGGTTAGTCATTTCATCAAAAGAGGTAACCCTCTTTCGATAAAGCCATTCATACACTTGGGTAGCTCTATATTTTTTATCATTACAAGAGACAAAGTAATCTTCTAAATTTTTTAAGGTCATTCCATAGATACTTTTCATCTTTTCACTCCTAAGTTCATTATACCATAACTATACTTTAGTTGACATCTTTAATATGTAAATAAATGTAAATGAAAAGATATGGATTTATTCCATATCAAAATCGGTTATTTTGCCATAGTCATAATACTCTAAAGTAATCGTTAAATGGGTAAAGGAAGCCTCTTCTACTTGACTTAAATATTTAGCAAGTGGATCTAATTGGAAAACAACTTTAACTATTTTCTCATTGATTTCAGTAACAGTCACTTTGACATCTTCTATTTCATCCACCACAAAACCATTGTAATTCTCTTCAGGATAGTAAATATCTAGAATATCCGATATAGGAACGGTATAAGTAGCTTCATTTCCTTCTTGAAAAGCATCTTTATTCTTGATTAATTCATCTAAATTATCTACATTGTAAAAAGATTCATAAAGATAAGGATTGCTATCTACCACAAAGTTTCCTTCTACCTTTTTAAAGAAATGGTCATTTAGCCGATAATAGGTGTTGGTCGTCTCATTAACAAAAGTAAATAGTTCTTTATGGTCATAGGCTTTTCCCATATAAACAAGGGAGTGATCATCTTCATTCACAGTATAGATATATTGATAATTTTTAATATTAACATTATCCTCTACTGGTGTATTGCTAGAACTAGGGGTAAGAGTAGGATTTTCTTCTTTCCTAGCTGGACTTGTTCGAATCATGATAATTAAGACTAGAAAGAAAACAGCATAGAAACCAAAAAAGACATAGGCCTTAAATTTGGGTTCTTTTACTTTTTCTTTCCAATTTACTTTCTTTTCCATAACAACCTCTTTTATTCATTAAATATTTTTCCAACAAGCGCTTCACCTTTACTGCCATTTAAATAATCTTTAACACTCATTTTCTTTTTTCCTGCGAACTGAAGCGTAGTAACTATAACTGAACCATCTAAAGTAGCAATTTCCATTCCCTCTTTGGATAAAGCAAGAATTTCCCCTGGATGAGTCGAATTTAGTGTTTTTCCTATTTTAACGTCGTATAATTTGATAACGTTGCCATCTAGTAATGCATACCCCCCAGGGAAAGGATTGAGTCCTCGAATATGATTAAATACTTCTCTTGTCGGATGATCAAAGGTAATCTTTTCTTCTTCTCGTTTGATATTGTAACCAAACGTTACTTTATCTTCATCTTGGGGAAGTGAAGGATTGGTTTTAGCAAGAATACTAGGAAGTGTTTCTAAAAGGAGCCTCTTTCCCATTAAACTTAGACGGTCGTGAAGTGTTCCTACGGTATCACTATCTTCGATTACGGTTTCCGCTTGAGATATGATGTTGCCTCCATCCATCACTTCGTTCATGTACATGATGGTAACACCCGTTTTGTCATATCCATCTATAATAGCATGATGAATAGGGGCTCCCCCTCTTAATTTGGGAAGCAAAGAAGCATGTACATTGATACAACCATAAGAAGGATAATCTAAAAGGACTTTTGGAATAATCTGTCCATAAGCACAAGTTACAATGAGATTAGGATTTAATTTTAAAATTTCTTCATAATCAAGTCGAACCTTCAAGGGTTGTAAAACAGGAATATGATTTTCTAACGCCTTCTTTTTGACAGGCGAAAATAAAATTTCTTTTTTTCTTCCTACTTCTTTGTCCGGCTGAGTAACTACACCCACGACATTATAATTTTCGATTAAACCTTCTAAAACAGGAACACTAAAATCAGGCGTTCCCATAAACACTACGCGTACATTATCCATATTAACATACATTCCTTTCACTTTGTTCAAGGCACACATAGTCATGAAAACAATTATTTTTCAGACTATCACTCTCTATTTATAGTATATCGTTTTTTATTTCTTTTCTTCTTGAATCTTTTGTATTTCTTCTAAAGTAAGACCTGTACATTTTATAATCGTTTCTATATCAAGATTATTTTTTAACATGTTTAAAACGATTCCTTTTTGAGCTTCTTTTAGTCCTTTCTTTTCTCCTTCTTCGAATCCCTCAAGACGAAAGTCTTGATACTTCCTTCTTTCCCACATTTCTCGTTCTGCTTCTGTTATAAATTCTTCACTCGATAAGGTCTCTAACTCTTCTTCTACTTTTTTCAATTTCGGATCCCCTCCACTTACCTTCTCTAAATCTTTTTTATTTGTTAATACCAGCATCAGCATTAACTTCTCTAAAGCATTTATTTCTCTTTTATTA
This sequence comes from uncultured Bacilli bacterium, assembly GCA_947623935.1. Lineage (GTDB taxonomy): Bacteria > Bacillota_I > Bacilli_A > RF39 > UBA660 > Faecenecus. The sequence goes on from CANQIE010000043.1 coordinate 7,861, forward strand.
TAATACTTCTCTTCGATTTTGAAAAGGTC
>CANQIE010000044.1 GCA_947623935.1 uncultured Bacilli bacterium
TCAAGTAACTCTAATAAAAACAATAGTAATAATAGCAAAGATGATGAGGTGTCATTATGTACTAGGAACGTGACCTTTCTTTACTGCACCAACCATACCAAATTTAGTTCTTTCACTTGTTCTTTCAATTTCTAACTGAGCAAGAATAGTAAGCATACGAATGAAAAATTTACCATTTGCTGTTGATGTATTAATATCTTCACACATACTTTCTAAACTACAATGATTATCTTCTAAAAATATACATATTTCTTCTAAATCTTTTATAGAACGAGTAAGTCTATCTAACTTATAAACAATAATCTTGTTTATTTTTCCATCTTTAACATCTTGAATCATTTCTTGAAAAGCAGGGCGATTCATATTTTTAGCACTTATTCCTGCATCTTCATACACCTTATAAACTTCATAATTCTTGTAATCACATAATTTCAACATTCTTTCTTTTTGTTCATCAAGACTATGACCATGTCTAAATTGATCTTCTGTTGAAACTCTTGGGTAAAGTCCTACTACATATTTTTTGTCATCCATTTTTTCATCTCTCCTTTTCTATATTTTTAAACGACAAAAAAACACAAGAGAATTTCCCTTGTGTTAGAACTTCAAAAACGACTCAATATACGATTTACTTACAATTGTCGTATATTACCATAATACCACATTTTTTTAGGAAAGTAAATGGCAATGCTTTACAAATTAATTGCTAAAATTCCATTTTTTTCCTTATAAATAAAGGGAAAATAGAATTTAAAAATATTTGTTATTTTCTAAAATTTCTTTAACTATATCTGTTAATTTTGATATAGTGATGATTTCAGATAAATCTTTATTATATAAATTTGTACCATCATCATAACAAAGCAAAACTATTCTTTCCTTACCATTACTAATAACAATTTTATGTGGTTCTTTAAGTCCCAAATTAGAGTTATTAAAGATAATATTTTTACCTGCAATATATTCTATATTTAATTTAGTTATATCTTTAATTCTTAGTATCTTGTTTTTTATACACAAAGGAAATTCTAAAATTTCTATGGACACATTCATTATTTATCCTCACCACCTTTGCAAAAGAAAAAGTCCATAATATCAAGTATTACGAACTTTTACTTATCTTTCGCACAAAGGTGTGCGTAAAATTCAATATGGGGCGAAATATGAGGATCGAACTCATGCATACCGGAGCCACAATCCGGCGTGTTAACCACTTCACCAATTTCGCCATATCAAAATTACATTCTTATTCTAGCAAAAAAAAGAAGTTTATGCAAGGCCAATTTATGAAATAAACAAAAAAGGTACCAACGTACCTTATTTGATTCCTTCATTTAAATAAAGATCATGTAATTCTTTAAAGCGATTAAAATGTACCACTTCTCTTTGACGTAACCATAGAAGGGGTCCCAAGACATCAGGATCATCCGTCAAATCGATTAAGTTTTCATACACCGCTCTTGCTTTTTGTTCTGCAGCCATATCTTCTTGTAAATCGGCTATAGGGTCGCCGGTTGTAGCAAAGTAAGTGACCGTAAATGGAACGCCATTAGCATCGGTTGGATAAAGTGCACGTTTATGTTCAGCATAATGTGGATCTAGCCCTGCCTTTTTTATATCTTCCAAAGTGGCATTTTTCATTAATTGATAAATCATCGTTGAGATCATTTCGATATGCGCAAGTTCTTCGGTTCCAATATCGGTTAAAAGCGCTTTACCACGGTTATCCGGCATAGTGAAACGTTGGTTCAAATAACGTAGGGCTGCTGCAAGTTCACCATTGGATCCTCCATACTGCGTAACTAAAAGTTTAGCCATTCTTAAATCTGCTTTTTTAATATTGATGGGATATTGTAATTTCTTTTGATATGCAAACATTAATTAGCCTCCCTTTCCCAAGGCCAAACAGTTCCTTCCCAAGCCCATGGATAAGCTTCTAGAACGTCACTACTGACATCAAGTGGCCCATATTGATTTTCATATGCTATCATCGCTTCATTAGCCATTTTACGATAACGATTAAATTCATTTAGTGCACTCCTGTCATCAGGATGTACATCTAAATAAAGATTTAATTCGTGTGCTGCAAAATGTAATTGATTTAAATTAAGTAATCTTTCTTCCCGTTCACTCGTAGGAACCAATTTTCTAGGTTCATAATTTTTATACGGTTCATAAAGATCTTTAAACAAATTTCCTTTGATGTATCCTTCATAAGGTCCATAAAGATTCAAAGTATTTGGATTTGGAAGAAGCGGTCCAATTCCATTCATCATCATTGAATCCATCATGGTGTTATATTGATTGTTTTGATTCATAATTTCCTCCTCAACGTATTCTATGTATACGCCTAAAAAGGAAATGGTCCTTTTGCCTAGAGAGCCTACTTAATTTTTTGAATAACTATGGTAACGGCAGGACTAACCAAAGCATATTCTGTATTTAATTGATCTAGGGAGGGGCTTTCGACATAAAACGAATTCTTTCCTAAATTCGTAAGTTCAAACCATTCTTTGTCGTAGGGAAGTTCAATAATACCTGTTCCTGTTACCAAGGTAGGCGTATTGTAATCGCCCCAAATAGTAGATCCAGCATATACCGTAGGATCCCCTACTTTTTTAAAACCAATCGATATTATATTGGAATTTGTCTGAGGACTCACTGGTGCTGGAATCTTTGCTAAAACAGAAAAATCTACTCGATACGTTCCAGCTTTAAAAAAGGTAATGGTATCATTCACGGAATTGACATAAAATAAATCATCCGTATCTGTGGTTTTTGCTGCTATAGGAACATTGTAACTAGGTTCTACTAAATAATCCCCATCACTTAAATCTTTCGAAGTCGTCATGAAAAATGAAATGGGAACCGTACTAATACCACTAGGACCTCTTTCACCCCTATCACCTTTATCTCCTTTAGGTCCTTTTATTTTACCAACATCAATCCACTTATTTTCATTAGTAGACCAAACATATAAATCTTCATCTACTAAATAAGCGTCTCCTCCTTTACCAACAGCATGAGCTTGTTCCAATTCCTGAAGGGTATTATATGAGCCCATAATGGTAACACTCGTTCCATCTTCTCCTTTGTCTCCCTTATCTCCTTTTTCTCCTTTAGGAAGAACAAAATCAAGAATATGCGTATTTCCTTCTTTTCGATCTACAATTTGTCCTATTTCACCAGTTTCCACATTTCCTAGTTGAATGGTCTCTCCTATACCACTAGGTCCAGTTGGTCCCATTGGTCCCATTAAACCTGGTAATCCATCTTCACCTTTATCTCCTTTAGGACCCGTAGATCCTCTTAAATAACAGTTGAAAGGTAAAACCGTTTTATCTAAATTCATATTACTCTTCCTTTCTCTTATACTATATGTGTTCTTCTTTAAGAAGCAAATAAAGTTTGCCTAAGACTTCCTTTATAAGTTTTAAAATATGACACAAAAAAGAAAATGCATCTACATTTTCTTTTAATATACTTATACTTATCTTTGTTTTATAATATCATTTTTCGTTTCTTTTTCAAGTTCTTTTAAACTTTTCTTAGGCATTGGCAATTCTTCTGGCATTGTTCCGCCTAATTCTTTTATTGTTTCTCTTTTTAACTTTTGTTCTGTTTGAGAAATGCTAAACAAATTGGCAATTAATTCTTCACTACCCATATTATCTAAAATATCCTCTCTATATCTTAAGCCTTTTCTTTTAGCAATATCATTAGCAGTTTCTCCATTATACAATCCTTTATAACCAGCGTTATGAAATTTATCAAAATTTTTAACACCAGCATCTTTTGCTACTTGATTTAGTGAATAGTTACCTTTTCTAGTTAAATTTCTTTGATAAAATCTCTTTTCATCTTCAGAAAGTTCACTATATTCTTTTTCACTTATTTCTTGTTTTCTAGTTTGAACGGCAAAATACGTTTGACCAAGCGCTACCGCTTCTTTTTTAGGATCAGCATTTTGAACAATTAAGTAACAAGCATATCTTGATAATTTATAATCTATTTGCTTTCTTTTTGCACCTGAACCAATACTGACCATTTTCCCCACTTGGAGAAAATGGTCATCTACCAAATTTTGACTATTTTCACAAGCTATTTTAGAATTATTTATAACATTATTGAATTTTTCCCATTTTTTATATTCAAGTGCTACCATTAATTCTCTCGCATACCAAAATTCATTATTATTTTCATCAATATGTTTTATATTTTCAAACGTTGTTGTCGTTTCACTAAGTTCATTCATCAACCATTTCCTCCATTAACATTTTATTTTTTTGTTTTACTTATTATATTACAGTTGCGATAAACATCTTCTATTTCACATAAAATAATATTATTTTCTTACATTTGATCCTCCCTGATAAGAAAATTATATAACAGAAACATTTGTTTGACAATGCGTTTTGCAAAACTTTTTATCTTATAGATAATGAAAAAACTCATAACATCAATTATGAGCCTATACTTAAATCGCAAAGAGACGATTCTTAATCATTATGGTGCCTAAGAAGGGACTTGAACCCTTACGATGTTGCCATCACTGGATTTTGAGTCCAGCGCGTCTACCAATTCCGCCACTTAGGCAAAAAGAAGTACAAGAAGATTATATCATAGCCGCCTCTTTTTCTGCAAGTACTATCTCATTTAAAAAGGTCCATATCTTTACCATTGCAAACGTATCTAGTTCACAGTACTTAAGCATATTATGAATTAAGTCTTCTTTTTCTTTTCCTCCTAGTCGATTCATCTCTTGATAAGCATTCATCGCTTCACTTCCATTATGTACTTGTTCCAAGTTATGATAATCTAAAGCAGGATCCTCTGGAAACAAACTAGGAAGTACTTGTTTAATCGAATAAGACCCTTTCATCTCTTTTTGATAATAAAACCGGTTTACAAAAGGAAACATTAAATCTTTAATCGAGTCATGAATACGCATTAAATCCTCTTTTAAATCTGGATACAAAGAAGCTAAATTCTTAATTACCATCTTTTCAAAACGCATATTGTAAGCAAGTACACAAGAGTCTTTTGGAATATCTTTAACTAATTGTAAAGCAAGGTTTCGTCTTGGATCTAGCCCAGAAGTATCTAAAAATTCTGTATGTTTTAAAGGAGCATCTTTACTTTCTATAGAATGAAGAGAATATTGAAAAGGAATTTGCATATAAGGCTTTATTCCATCGTATAAGGGAATGGCCTGTTGAAATGTTTCAAAATCTAGGAAATAGAGTGGATAAGACAACGTATCCATAAAATGAATTATTTGTTCTTTATCGATAAAAGGTTCCTTATCCTTTAGTTCGAACTCTATCTGTTGTTTTGTTTTAGGATCGATTTCTTCTTTTAATAAGTCTTCGTAAGAGATAACTCCTCTATCGTACCAATCAAATTTCTTTTGATCTCGTATTCCTCTTAAATCAAAAACATTCGGTTTCTTTAACCCTTTCGTACAGTATTCAAAATAAGGACAAGGATAAGGCTTTACACAATGTATGCCTATCTTTTCATCTTCTTCCTCTTCCTTCTTTTGATATTCCAAAATTTTTTTAATATTTTCTTCTACTTCTCCTTGTTTAGCTAAAATGACACTAGTCTCATCCGAAATGACAAATAAAGAAGATAAATCTAATTCCCCAAATCGCTCATATTCTTTATTAATATAAACGATACATGCTTTATCAATCTTATAACCTAAATGATTTAAGATATAGACTTGATAAGCTAAATCTTCTAGATAAATATCTTTTACTTCTGTACTACTCTTAACTTCGTATACTTCGAAAGAATCTCCTCTCTTTTTTAAGAGATCAACACTACAAAAAAGAGATTCATATAAGAAAGATGCTTCTGTTATCACCACATTATTTAAAAGAAGCAAACTTTTAGTATCTTTTAACATTTCCTTCAAATCTTCATTATAACGAACATCAATGTGAGGACCTAATAAATTTTTAGCAAGTTCCCCTACTTCTTTCCCGGTATCAAAAACACTATTTTCTTCTTCCTCTAAAGGATGATGTTCTAAAAGCCATAACCACTTCTTGCATTGTAAAGCCTTACAATATTTTGTTTTCGATAAAGCCATAGTTACGCATCCTCTTCTTGATATTTTGAATTATATAAATCGACTTCTTCTTCCTCTTTTTCTTCTTGATTCATGAAGTTTTCCATACTAGGAAGATCTTCAATCGTCGATAGTCCAAAATAGTCTAAGAAATCACTCGTTGTCTCATAGATGATGGGTCTTCCTGGTAAGTCGCTTCTTCCTACTTCTTTAATCAATCCTTTAGCGGCCAATTTACGAACGATTTGTTGACTACCTACCCCTCTTATTTCATCGACTTTAAGACGCGTAATGGGTTGATTATAAGCAATGATCGCTAACGTCTCTAAAGCAGCTTGACTCAACGTATTGGTATTTTCATCTTCGATTAATTTCTTATAGTACTCGTTATGTTCCTTCTTAGTGGTAAGTTTAAACGTATTTCCTAAAAAGTCAATTCGAATACCACGACTAGGATCTCGATATTTTTCTCTTAACGAACTAATTAACTCTTTAGCTTTCTCTTCATCCACCGATAAGATAGACTCAATCGACTCTAGAGTTAATCCTTCTTCTCCCATAACAAATAAAAGTCCCTCTAACACTGCTTCTAAATTCACTTGTTCCATCTTATCTCTTTCCTTCCCTATCACAACAATAAATTGAGGCAAAATTATCTTCTTGTTCTATCGTCAATTGATGGTTTTTTGCCATTTCTAAAATCGCTAAAAAAGTAACCACGACATACTCTTTCGTAAGTACATCAAAAAGTTCAAAAAAAGAAACTCGTTTTTTCTTTTTCAAAATACCTCTTATTGATTTTCTTCGTTCTTCAATCGTAATCTCTTTCCTTGCTACTTTTGTCTCAATTGGTTTATCTAATTGTTTTTGTTTTAAGAAACGTTCAAAAGCCTGCACTAGATCTTCTAACGTAATATCGGTATTGATAACCGTATCTTCTTCTTTATAATTGGAAAGATTTTCTTGCATCTTGGTATGATATTCTTTTCTAGACTCTTCTAAAACTTTTAAACTTTCTGTAATATCTTTATATCTTTGATACGCAATTAAACGATTAATTAAATCTTCTTTAGGATCGATTTCTTCTTGTTCTTCTTCCTCTTTTATTCTAGGAAGTAATAGACGTGACTTCATTTCCATTAATTCGGAAGCCATGACTAAATACTCACTAGCAATATTTAGATTTAACCGTTCCATACTTTGAATATAATCTAAATATTGATTGGCAATGACTTCAATCTTTATATCAAATAAATCCATTTTACTTTCTTTGATTAAATGAAGTAGTAAGTCTAAAGGTCCTTCAAATTGATCTATTTTAACTTCATATTCCATAAAAGCTCCTATTTTTTCTAACTCAATCATATCATATTTTGATGAAAAATAAAAGAAAAGACCGGATTAATATCTCTTTATTACCTGATGGTGTTTCCCTTGATGACCTAGAATGGATCTCTAGTGATACCTCTGTTGCTA
>CANQIE010000045.1 GCA_947623935.1 uncultured Bacilli bacterium
TATAATAAGAAAATATTAAATAGAAAGGGATCAATCAATTAGAAATTAATTAATATTTCTATAAGATTGATTATACGAGAATAAAATGGTTAAAAAGAAGAAAAAGGCTTTAAAAAAATCGGTTCGAAACTTTATACTACTTCTTATTTTAGGAGTCCTTTTAGGTGTTTCTTTAGCTACCATTAAAAACTTTACGAAAAAAGAAAAAGAACCTCTAACACCTTCCGTAGTTCCTCCTTTGGTTGAAGAAGAAAAAGGACCTACCGTTACAACGGCTTCTTTAATCATGGTAGGAGATGCACTTATTCATGAAGCCGTGTATGCCGATGCTAAAACAAGTAATGGATATAACTTTAAACCGATGTTAGAAAACATTAAACCGCTTATTTCTTCTTATGATTTAGCTTACTACAATCAAGAAACCATTTTAGGAGGCTTAGAGTTAGGCTTATCGACATATCCTCGTTTTAATTCGCCTTATGAAGTAGGAGATGCTTTTGTCGATGCAGGTTTTAACTTAGTATCGTTATCCACCAATCACACACTAGACCGTGGAGAACAAGCAATTCTTAATTCAAGATCCTATTGGGATAAACAAGAAAATGTGCTAGCAACCGGAAGTTATGCTTCTATGGAAGAACGAAATACGCCCGTTATTAAAGAAGTAAATGGTATTACTTATACCATGCTTTCTTATACGACCACGACCAATGGCTTGAAAATTCCAGAAGGGAAGTCTTATTTACTTAATTATTACGATGAAGAGACCGTTAAAGAAGATATAGAACGTGTTCGTGATAAGGTCGATATTCTTTTGGTTTCCATGCATTGGGGAACTGAATATAACTTAGGAGCTAGTAAAGAGCAAAAAGAAATCGCATCCTACCTTGCTAGTCTAGGAGTCGATGTTATTATAGGAACCCATCCTCATGTGGTGGAACCTATCGAGTTTATTGATAATACCATGGTTATCTATTCCCTGGGAAATTTAATTTCTGCTCAACGGGGTGTAGAACGCTTAACGGGAGGAATTGCTACCATTACATTTAAGAAAGTAGTTGATGGTGATGATACTACAATTACATTAGAAGACCCAAGAGTAGGTCTTGTCTACACTTATAGCAAAGGCTCTAGTTCCACGGGACGATACGACTTTAAACTTTATTTGTATCAAGACTTAAAAGAAAATCTTTTAGCTGATTACGAAACGTATTATAATAAGTATATTAATGTTTTAAAGAAGGAAAATGACTCTATTAAGGAGATTGAATTTTCATCCTAAGTGAGGTGATAAACATTGGAAATATTTAATCGAAGTGCACGTCATGATTATTTTATCGAAGATGAAATTGAGTGCGGAATTGTTTTAAAAGGAACAGAAATCAAATCCTTACGGGAAGGAAAAGCCCATATCAAAGATAGTTATGCCATCTACCGTAATGGAGAAATCTATCTTTTAAATATGTTTATCTCGCCTTACAAAGAAGGAAATATTTTTAATCACGAAGAAACAAGGACGAGGAAATTGTTACTTCATAAAAAAGAAATCTATAAACTACGGGATAAAATCCGTATTGAAGGTTATACCCTTGTTCCTTTAAAAGTGTATCTTGTAAGGAATCGTGCCAAGGTTTTATTGGGTGTATGCAAAGGTAAAAAGAATTTTGATAAAAGGGAAAGTATGAAAGAACGTGATATTAAAAGACAACTCGATAAAGCAAATAAAAATCGTTGGTAATTATTTTTAGGGGGATTTATGAATTACGAATATTTAGATTTTGTGGCCATTTTAGCATTTGAGAATGTTTTAAATTTTGATACGAGAAATTACATTACTTTAGAACAATTAAAAGACTACAAGAATTTCTTGTATGAGGAAGCGAAAAAAAGCATAGAAAAACTACACGAGATCGATGAAAAAACCTATGATGATGAACTTAAATGTATTATTGATTTTGATGTTGAAGATGCCTTACCTTCTTTTTTAGAAAGACAAAAGGCTCTTTTCTATTTCGAAGATGGAAAAATATATTTGAAAGAAGATATACATACGAATGCCTTTCAAATACATGATTATCTTTGTTCTCTTCCTTGTAGATCTATTCATTTAAGAGGTATCTTTATTTGCTTTTCAGAAGCATTAGAAGGATTAGAAATCTTAGGACTAAGTCCAGTAATTGAAAAAATGAAGGCTTTTTTGGATTTAGAAAAAGAGTTGGAAAAAATTTATTTGATGGAAAAAACGCCCACAACATTGAATCAATTAAATCTTTATCAAGCATTAGAAATGAGTAAGTTATTAGAATATGATAAGTTATCGGAAAGTCAAGTGTTTGCCTTAATACACATGCCGTTTCATATAATAAAAAAAGAAAGCGGAAATACAAACAAGGATGCTACTTCCACACAAAAGGACGAGCAGGGAATCTATCTAAGTCCCATTACGTTTTTTTTGAGTGATGCTTTTCAAAAAGCCATTTTCTTTGACGATGCTCTTTATGAAGATAAGGTTTCGGCGTATTTTTATTATCTCTATTGCCAAAAAGATAAAGCAGAAGATACTTGGGGACCTGAATTAGAACCTCTACGTGTCGAAGGAGACGATCTACTTACAAAACTGGAAGCTTTAGGATATGACACCCATTGTCCTCAGTTCGATGAAGATGAGGATTACGATGATGACGAAGAGGACGAAGAAGATGAGGATTACGATGATGAGGATGAGGAAGAATATGACAATGAAGAACAAGAACTAGGAGATAAAGAAGAAACTCTAGCAGTTAGCAAATCTAATTATGCATTCTATTTAACCTATATTTCCATGCTTGATCGATACCAAAATGTTATGGGAAAAGATACTACACTAGAAAAAGTAAAAGCCCATCTTCTTTATTTACTTGATAACTATTCCATGAAACTATGGATAAATGGCAATCTAGAAGAGCATATGAAAACATCGACTATTTTAGATCCTAGAGTAGCCTATAATTATGAAGAAATGGCCGTGTTTTATTTAGAAGAGTTACAAGAAAAAGGCGTAAAAGATGACCTCGCTATAAGAAAAATTTTACTAGTTAGAACGTATTATGAACTTACCGATAGTAAACATATTAAATCTCTTCTAGAAAAGGAAAGTTCAGATAAGGAGTTCCTTTCTAAAATGATTTTAGATCCATTAGAAGATAAATCTCTATCGAATGATATAAAAACGTATCAAAAAAGATTTAAAGATTCTCATAAACATTAAAAGAGGAGTCCATTATATTTACAAATGGACTCTTTTTTGCTATAATTAGCACCATGGGGCTGATATTGGTTTCGACGGGATAGATGGGGCTTCAATGGCAAGTCGTGGTAGACGTACCTACATCAGTTAATAATAACTGGAAACAATAATCAATTAGCTTTCGCCTAGTTTAAACGCGGAAGGCTTCTATCACTTCTTTACCTACGAGAAGGGTTAGAGGTTCATTAAAGTAGGTTATATTCTTTTCTTGATTAGGGAAAAGAATGAACTTAACTAATCTAGAAATAGAATTGGTTTGTTTGTTCGCTTGTTCTATTTCAAACTTTAAGGAATAAACTAAACTTGTAGAAGTTGTCGATTCTGCTATTTCGGACAGGAGTTCGATTCTCCTCAGCTCCACCATATGGATACTAAACTCGGACTTTTCAATTAATTTGATTAGTTCGAGTTTTAATATATTTCAATTAATGATAAAATTATAAGTAGATATAATCTAAAATATCTCAAGGGAGGTTTTTAATGAATAAAGAGATAGTAAAATCAGAGATGAATGTAAATAACAATAAAATTAATGTAATGAGAATAGGAAATAAAGAATATATTTCTCTTACTGATTTGGCAAGATATGCTAATCCTGAGGAACCCAAAATTCCAATTCAAACTTGGATGCGTAATAGAGATGTTATCGCTTATTTAGGATTATGGGAAAAATTAAATAACGAAAATTTCAAAGGTGTCGAATTTACGACCTTTGAATCTTCAGCTGGTAAAAATAGTTTTTATATGTCTCCACAAAAATGGATAAATGAAACCAATGCAATCGGGATAATATCTAAATCAGGAAATAATGGTGGTACTTATGCTTGTAGTGATATAGCTTTAGAATTTGCAAGTTGGCTATCTCCAGAATTTAAATTGTATGTTATACAAGAATTTGAAAGATTAAAAAAGAATGAAGCATATCAATATAAAGTTGATTGGACAGCTAGTAGAATGCTTGCTAAATCTAATTATCATATTCATACCGATTCAATTAAAGAAAACATTATTCCTAAATTAACTGAAAAACAAAAACAATATGTATACGCCGAAGAAGCTGATGTTTTAAATGTTGCTTTATTTGGGATGACTGCAAAAGAATGGCGAGATAAAAACCCTAATATTGAAGGAAATATTCGAGATTATGCGGATTTAAAACATTTACTTATTTTGTGTAATTTAGAAAATACAAATGCTGAACTCATTAACGATGGCATACCACAAAAAGAAAGATTGATAAAGCTTAATAATTCAGCTATTAGACAAATGAAAATATTAGCAAACGATAAATCTATAAAAGAATTAGAAGATTTAAATAAAAAATTAATAAGTACTAAATAGTTATAAAAGTTGTTGTACCTCTTCCTTTAGAGCACTAGATAGATACAAACTCGGACTTTTATGGTCCGAGTTTTAAAATAGATGAATTTATGATAAAATATTTATAGCCATTCATAAGAGGTGAAAAATATGATTAGATACTATTGTAGTGGATTTGATATGAACAATGCTTTTGGACATGGATTGGGCGATATGTTTAAAAGTGAATTAGTTGCTACTAAAAGCATAGTTTATATTCCTGGAGGACCTGAAAAAGTTGAAAAAGCAAAGACTAAATATATTCCCATCTTTACCGATCATTTTAAAAAGATAGGAATAGTATTTGATAAAGTTGATATCATTACACCTGATTTAACTAGCGATGTAGCTAAAGAAATGATTAGGGATGCTAATTTTATTTTAATGATGGGAGGAGATCCATTTCAGCAAAAAGAAATGTGTAAGCAATTAGATATTCTAGAAGAACTAAAACAATATAATGGGATTATGATGGGCTTTAGTGCTGGTGCAATGCTTATGTCAAAATATATTATAGTTACTCCTTGTAGTGAAGAATATCCTGATTTTCACATAGAAGAAGGATTAAACTTAGATGAATTATCCATTTATCCACATAATAATACGGCTTTAGAGACCTATCCAGATAAATTAGTTTCTGGAGAAGAAGTATATGACAAACAAGACTTAGTACAAGTGGCAAATAAATATGGAAAATTCTATTTATTACAGGATTATCAAAGAGAAGATGGATTGTTTGATATCAGTATCATTAAATCTACAGGTAAAAACATGGATTACTATACAGAAAATAACGGTAAGATTTGGGAAGTTAGGGATGATGTTAGTTTAGTATATAAAGCTTCAAGCAAAAAACTGTAAATAATTTCTATACTTATACCACATTGATTTTTTACTTGGGAACGTTCAAAAAGATAGAAAATGCTGTTAATCATTAGTTAAAATGTCCACGATTTATAATATAAGTAACAAACAAAGCAATGCTTTGTTTGAAGAAATAT
>CANQIE010000046.1 GCA_947623935.1 uncultured Bacilli bacterium
CTTTTGATGTTATCTATTAAATACTCATCTGACATTTTCTCAAAATGATTTACTGACATTTTTAAAAAAATTTGACAGTAAAACAAGCATTTCATAAAAAAAGAAGTCTCTTATAAAGACTTCCATTAGAGATTTTCTTTAATTTCTGGAAATAGATCGTATACATTATAACCTAATAGTTCATCAAAGTAGGCTTTTAATTTGTATGTTTCTTGCACGTGGTATTGTGTATTGGGATGAGCTCCCCTTCGAATGATGATATCGATTAAACGTTTATCAACCGTATTTACTTTGCTCGTACACATCAAGTCGCAGAGGTTAATTATTTTTTCATAAATTGTATAAGTATGATTTTTAACAAATTCATTACGAAAAGGAATATCTACTGGAATTCCTCCCGCAGTACAATTGGCATCGTTATTGAGATAAGAATGCGTTAAACAAATATTGCAATATTCATCGTCATATCCCAACTCTTTTAAATAAGTATAGCCATTCATGACATGGTTTTTAAAATCTCCTGTACGTTTTCCTATATCGTGAATAAGTCCCAAAGTTTCTGCTTTTTCCACATCTAAATTTAAAGCCTCAGCGATCTTTCCTGCGGCATAAGATACACATTTTGAATGTTCCACCCAACCTTGATGAGGAGTTATCTTGGATGCTTCTTCTAAAAGTTTACGTGCATCCTCTTTATTCATCTTCATTTCTCCACCTCGTTCTACTTATACTTAATCTTCTTCAATTGGTACACTGGATTTTGCATTGAGCGAAAGATCTGCTACTTTTCCATGAAGATAGGCATAATATCCAGCAGATGCAATCATAGTCGCATTATCTGTACAATATTTAATAGGAGGAATCGTAAGATCTATTCCTTTTTCTTCACAAGTTTTGGTTAGGCTTTCTCTTAGTCCTTTGTTAGCCGCAACGCCACCTGCTACAATCAAATTTTTAACATCATAATCTTCGATGGCCTTCATCGTTTTTTTAGTAATCACTTCAACCACTACTTTTTGAAATGAACAAGCCAAATCTTCTTTATTGATTTCATTACCCCGTTGTAACTCATTATGCACTAAATTAATAACCGCACTCTTAAGACCACTAAAACTAAACTGAAAACTATCATCATTTAAAGGAATAGGAAGGTTATATGTGGGCTTCCCTTGATGCGCCATTTGATCTAAAAGTGGTCCTCCTGGATAAGGGATATCCAAAACACGAGCCACTTTATCGTAACATTCTCCAACGGCATCATCGAGGGTTCCTCCTAATTTTTGAAAAGAATAATCTTCCTTCATATAGATAAGTTCGGTATGTCCTCCACTTACGACCAAAGCAATCAAAGGAAAGGTTAAACGTTTCACTAAATTATTGGCATAGATATGTCCCTTGATATGATGAACAGGAATTAAGGGTTTATGATAAATAAAAGCAAGCGTCTTGGCAGCTTCTAGTCCAATAAGAAGTGAACCAATTAATCCGGGTCCATAGGTAACTGCAATGGCATCCACATCGTCCATCGTTTTATTCGCTTTAGTAAGGCACTCATCCAAAACCATGGTAATGTTTTTAACATGTTGCCTACTTGCAATCTCTGGAACCACACCTCCATAATCCTTGTGAATATCAATTTGTGAAGATATCACCGTTGCTAACTCGACACATCCATTTTGGACGAGAGAACAACTGGTTTCATCACAACTACTTTCTATTCCTAAAATAAGGGTATCTTTCATATTCTCCCTCTTTTCTACTACGCATTTTTTTGTTTGTTCTCTTCCGCTTCGGTTAATTTCAAATAATTAGGTTCTACCGCATGAGGATTGATTCCTTCTAAATCTTCATACCTACAAATTATCTCTTCAATATCGGCGTTATACGGAAGCACTTCTTTTTCGGTATCAAATGAATCATTCGATACAATAACGCTTTTTCCTGGTAAATCATCCATAGCTACTTCTAAAGCACTTCGCTTAATGTATTGTTCTTTTAAAATAGCTGTTCCTTCTTTATCATAGATAGCCCCAAATACATATCCTCTTCTGGCATCAATCATAGGAACTATATAATCATAAGATGTATCCTTTAAAATAGCCATCGCTTTTAAACTAGATAAAGGAACAATTTTCTTCTTCATACTGTAAGCATAAATCTTGGCAATGGTTACGCCAATTCGAATTCCAGTAAATGATCCAGGTCCATTTACAACCATAATCTTATCGATATCTTTAGGATCCATATTGCAAGAGGTAAATAATTCTTTAATTTGAGGTAAAGTAAAACTAGATAATTCCTTATCTAATTTTAGTTTCACTTCATTCTTAATTTTTTTATCGACACTGATACCTGCAAAAAGATAACTCGATGAAGTGTCTAAATAGAAGGTTTTCATAGTACAGCCTCACATAATTCTTCATACGCTTGACCAATTGGATTGATAATTAATACACGCGCATCTTCCACATCATCTAAGACTCTAATTTTTATCTCTAATCGTTCTTCTGGCAAATAATCTTGTATCATATCTGCCCATTCGATAATCACTACTCCACCTTTATGGAAATATTCATCTAAACCTAGATCTTCCACATTTCCTTCTAAACGATAGACATCCATATGATAAAGAGGAAGTTCTCCATTAGGATATTCTTTAATAATATTAAAAGTAGGAGAAGTGATGGCTTCTTCAATTCCTAAAGCATGCGCAAAACCTTTTGTGAAAACCGTTTTTCCACTACCTAAATCTCCTTCTAGGCAAATAACCATATTAGGGAATTTTTCAGATTCCATGTTTTGTGCTAATTCGATAGTTTCTTTTTCATTGTGTGTTGTTACTTTGTACATACCTTATCACCATTCTCATTATAGCAAATAAAAAATAGGTAATACAACCTATTTTTATGAGTTTTTGTAATATCCTTGTCAATTTACTCTTGTGGTGGTAAATATTTCGCTAGTAAATCGAGTAATTTAGGATCCGTTACAAGTTCAACATGCATTGAACCATCTTCTTCATTTATCTCTTTTACAATTAAAATTTCTGTTCCTATTTCCTTTTCATCATCACTAACTTTATTTAAAAGAAGATAACTTTCATTTTTATATACCGCTTGATTAACTACGATATATTTTTGATTATTTTCTAAAACTATTATTTTATTAATTCGGTTATTCATCTTTTACTCCCCTTTTACTCTATTTTGCAACTGCCTGAGCTTCTACTGCTTGTTGTCTTCTTTCTGATAAATCATGATAAACCTCTTCCGGGATATAGGCAAGGCTTACACCATCGGCTTTACTAAACGGTGTATTTTCTTCAATATCTGGTCGTGTATCTTGTGCATCAATTTCAACTAATTGCCTCTTATCCATAGCAGCCAATTTTCCACATCTTCTTTCAAATTCATCGACGGTTTCCATTGGCTTTGCAAGAAGAGTAAATGCCTTTAAGCAAACATAGGCATCATGTATTCTTGCATCCTCTGTAGGTTCTTGTGAATATTCTTTATATAAATCAAATAATTCATTATAACTAAATGTTTGTAAATCTTCTCTTTCTGTGTCATAACTGTTAACTTCTACTGGAGGTATTTCTACATTTCTTTCACTAGAAGTAGGGGCATCAGTTCTTCGATCAACAACATGGAAAGATCCATCGTCCATATATTCTACTTGAATGGGATTTGAATGCAAATCATGGGTATCGACAATTGCATTTTTAATAGCACCAACGTAATCTCTTACGCGCATAACAAATTCTTTTGCTATCTTCATTGGAGGAAGTTTACTAACTAACTCTAATGAAGCATCTTTGATTTCTCTAACGGTTATTCTATTCTTTTGTTGTTCAGTAACAATTGTTGCATTTTGTAATAAATCAAAAGGTTCTTCATCTTTTGCCGGATTAGTTGAAGGTAGAACCTGTTCAAAAGATTCTTCTTCCTTAGGTGGTAATCCTGCTTCTTTAAATGGAATACTTGTATCATTTAATGAAATACTTGGGGCAGGTGCTGTAGCAGTAGGTTCTACTGGCTCTACAGATGTTTTAGCATTAGACTCAAGTTCAACTTTTTCAGTTGCTTCACTTGCAGGAGATAAAATTTCGTTACTAGAAGACTTAAAACTTAGTTCTCTAGCTACATTCTCTTTTGTAGCATTAAGCATCTCAACTCGAACTTTTGCAACATTTCCTAGTTCTTCTCCAATATCTTTGGCATCGTTCTTTAAATCAAATAAAGAACTTGAATAATAGATATCCGAAATAATAGCTTGATTTAAAAGCATGGCAACATTAGCCTTTTGAGTTTTATAAGTTTCTTCCTCAATACCCGCATTTGCTTGACGAATGAGTTCTTTTACATCAGCAGTCTGTTCATAGATAGGTAAAGCTTCACTACTGTTCTTGGTATAAAGGAAACCAGTTAAAGCACGATTACTATCAGTCATGATTTTGCTTTGAAGTTGAATTTCTTCACTTTGACTCCAAAGAGTTCTTACATCATCGTTTATGCTGTAAGAATTAGTATTCAACATAGCACTAATTTCATCCATTACTTTAGGAGTGATAAATTGTCTATTTTGTTGTACCGCCTTACCACGATTATTAATTTCTCTGGTAACTTGATCTTTTAATTCAGGATCAGTGATTTTAGCTTCTAATTCATGTAAGGAACGAATAAGTGATAGATTGGTAACGGTATCGTTGTATGTTAAAAGAAGTAACTTATGTAAGTTTAGATTACTTAATTCTTTATCTCTAGCTTCTTGATAACTTTGCATTTGAGCCTGATCAGTAGGATTAAGAGATTTCATTTGAGCATCAATTTTCTCTATATTTGCTTCGATAATATGCATATTGTTTTCCCATTTTTGATATGAAACACTACCGTTAACTTGCTTTGGCTCTTCTACTTTAGGTTCTTCAGATTGAACAGGTTGTTCCTCCACTTTAGGTGTCTCTTTTTTTCCTGACTCAATTGATTTTAATTCATCATTCAAAGTTTTAAAATGTTCAGCATCCCGACGAAGTACAGTGTGCCCACCTATTAAAGCGATTTCTCCATATTGGGCTTCTGCTGCACGTTCGAGAATATTAAATAACTCTAACTTGATTTCTTGTTCCCTTGACATACTATCACTCACTTTTCTTTATCATATGTATATAGTTTAACATAATAATTGTTAAAAAGCAATTTAAATAAACGAAAAAAGGATACAAATGTACCCTTAAATTTTTCCAAAAAAAAATTCTTGGCAATGACCTATCTTAGCTTACACTATTGTCGGCGTGGAAGAGCTTAACTTCTGTGTTCGGGATGGGAACAGGTGTACCCTC
>CANQIE010000047.1 GCA_947623935.1 uncultured Bacilli bacterium
AAAATCAAAAATTACAAAGCCCCGTAATTTCAAGCAAAAAACAAAAATGAGCCAGCTTTCGCTGACTCTTCAGGGGGTTTTGGTTGAATCGCTCTCACACTTTAGTCCGTAAGAGCCAGCGTAGTTTTATTCTACGCACCCTAAATATAATATGAAAAGGTGAAATTGTCAATTAAAAAAACCTCTTTCTAAGAGATTTTTTTCGACATTTTTTTAAATTAATTATCATTTATAGATGCCATAAGGGTTTGCTTAAGAGGATCCTTGTCATTCGAAGTGTCAAGTAAGTATTCCCTCGAATCATCTCTTGCTTGAACTAGAATCTTGTAGTCTTGTCGAACGTTCGCAATTTTAAAAGCCATATCACCACTTTGCTTGGTTCCAAACAAGTCTCCATGTCCACGAAGTTTAAAATCTTCTTCACTAATCAAGAAGCCATCGTTGGTTTCTTCCATGATTTTTAGGCGATCTGTATCAGTCGAACCAATTAAAATACACTTAGATTCCACATCTCCGCGTCCTACTCTTCCTCTTAACTGATGAAGAGTTGATAGACCAAAACGATTTGCATCAAAAATGACAATCATGGAAGCATTAGGAACATCGACACCTACTTCAATAACCGTAGTACTAATCAATATATTAACTTTATTCTGAAGAAAATCTTGCATAATGAGGTCTTTTGCTCCTGAAGCCATTTTACCATGGATGATATCGATTCGATATTTGCTACCGAAAGCCAAATTCATTTTATCTCTAAGTTCGTTTACTGTCGTTAAATCGGAGTTTTCACTTTCCTCAATTAAAGGAGCAATAACATAAATCTGATGGTTTTGTTTTAATTCTTCGTGCATCATTTCTAACACGTCTTTAATTTCCGCATCGGATTTTACATAAGTCTTAACGGGTTTTCTTCCTTTTGGCATTTCTTTAATAATTGATACATCCATATCGCCATAGATGGTAAGGGCATAAGTTCTTGGAATAGGCGTTGCACTCATATATAAGACGTCCGGTTTAATTCCTTTATTCTTTAAGTTTGCCCGTTGATTAACCCCAAAACGATGCTGCTCATCGGTAATAACTAAACCTAAGTTTTGATAAATAACATCTTCTTGAATCAATGCATGTGTACCAATGACTATATCGATTTTGCCATTTGCTAATTCATCATAGATTTCTTGCTTTTCCTTTTTCGTCATGGAACCTGTCAATAAAGCAATATGTACTTTCGTCTTTTTAAAAAGCTCTTTAATATTATTATAGTGTTGAGTCGCTAGAATCTCAGTTGGAGCCATCAAGGCACTTTGATAACCACTTAAATAATTGGCATACATGGCAAGTACCGAGACAATCGTTTTACCACTTCCAACGTCTCCTTGAAGAAGACGATTCATACGATTTTTACTATTCAAATCTTTAATGATTTCTTCTGTTGCTTTTTCTTGATCCTTTGTTAGTTCAAATGGAAGACTCTTGATAAAAGACTCTAATTCTTTAAAGTCAATAGAACGACTAATACCTAATTTATCTTTATGATTTTGTTCCTTTAAAAAATTGATTTTAAACATAAAAGCAAATAACTCTTCATACTTTAGACGAATCGTTGCTTCTTTTAACTTCTCCATCGATGGAGGGTTATGCACAATACTAAGCGCAGTACGTTTATTTGAAAAATTATATTTATCTAAATATTTAAGAGGAATATAATCCGGAATTTCTTTTCCATAAAGCATGATGGCCCCATTAATATAATTGGCCAAATTTTTATTGGATAATCCACTTGTACAATGGTATACCGGTTCCACTTTAGCTTCGTTGGATAAAGCTCCAAATTTAAGATCCGATGCTGTTACAACGTTTTTTGTTCGATCATACTTACCAATTGCAATCACACTGGTACCAATCGTTAAATTCGATTTCAAAAATGCCCGGTTAAAAATGGATACTCCTACCACTCCAGAAGGCGTAACCAAACGAAAATTAAGTTTATTAAGTCCACCTTTAAAACGTAATAAAATAGGTATGCTTTCAATTTTTCCATCGATAATGACCTTTTCTTGTTCATCAACCGTTTTTAAATCCGTTCGTTTTAAAAGTTCATACCGAAAAGGGTAATGAGTGACTAAGTCTTCAATCGTATGAATATTAATTTTATTCAATAATGCTAAAGTCTTAGGACCTATCCCTTTCATAGAGGAAACTGCTAGCATACTACCACGTCCTTTTTCGTTCATATTATACCATAGAAAATTAAATTTTCAAAGAAAAAAATAAATTTTTTTGGAAGAAAAATACCTCAAAAAAATTTTAAAAAAAAGTCAAAAAAAAGTTGACAAATTCCATCGAATCGATTAGTATAAGAATCACCAATTCACTCAAAAGGCGAATTGGTCGCTAGTATCACACTAGCCAACCCCTTTTTATTCTTTTTATTGAGGTCGTCCTTCAGGGGGTACGACCTCTTTTTGTTTGTAAAAGTAAAGAAAACTCATCCATGATGAGTCTCTATACTATATTTGCTTTCTATAGTTTTTTATAGTAAAGTATTAATAATTTTACATAGTTAGCTTGACAAGGTCTAAAGAAGTAAGTCGCTTACACTCCAGTAGGTACAAGCACAATGCGAAACGAACCGGTGCTCTTCGGAGCACCATAACTACCGTTGAAGTAGAACACACCCGCATTCGCTCTATCATAATCGCCACCACCACGAGCGAACCACGATAACGTAGAACTTATATAAGTATGGAAATCTCCATACCAAGCTGAAGTTTCTGATAAAGCATGTCCATAACAAACTCCATCACTGCAAGCTGTATCTATACTACTTCCATATAAATCATAATACTTAGAATCTGGTATTTTGTTACCATCTTCACCTTCAACAAATTCAGATGAAGCTATAGTTGGTTTTCCACTATTGTCTAGTGCGCCCATGACACGATCATATGAGCCACCACTCATATCATAGATTCCTGTGATATTTCCAGTCGTCGATGCCTTTTGACCTTGTATTGTATCATAAGTATTTGTACAAATATCACTTGGTGCAGCATTTACAGTATCCCCTGCTATTCCTGTTATATGATTAGAACAGTTATTAATATATACTTCTTTGTCATTCTCTCCATATATAGCATTTCCATATTTTCCATACTTACTTTGGGATAAGTAGGCAACTGCTCCCCATTCACTATTCTTACTCATATGAATATCATAACTTACTAAATCGTTTTTAAATCCATAAACTTCATATTTCTCTGTTTGCATTTTTCTTGATGCATAAAACATATTCGACAAAGATATAAATCTCCATGAAGGTACTCCTGGTTTTATGATTGGTGTTAAGCTCGAATTGTTTGCTCTGCTATCATCATTATCTCCATATATTGCTTCCTCGTTACTTGTTTCAAACTTTCCATACCAGATTCCTGTTAATTTGTCATCTCCAAAGTTAAAAGCTGGATGTACTTTATAATTTGCTGAATCACTTGGTGTATCATTAACTCCATTGATAAAGTTAATATCTATTGCTTCGGGTTTATTTATATCTTGTCCTATTGTTTCCATATTAGTATAGTTATATTCATATCTTGGAATCCAGACCAACATCGTATTGATATCTTCCATGGGTATTTCTATTCCTGGTTCTGCTTCTTGATATGTATTTCTATGTGTTGCAGTAACTGTTACTGCATTCGCCCATTCCTGTTTGTCATAATTATACCATCCAGCATATCCTGCTTTTACCCACTTTTGTTGTGCTCCATCATAAACCACTGGTATTAACCCTTCTACTAAAGCAGGTACATTGGCTCCACTTTTATCTTGTGGTTCTTGATATGGATTTGTTGAAGGTGCTGTTGGATCATCTATTGCTCCATTTTGTGCATATACATTTACTTTTACAGAGAAAGTCATATCATTATATATCCAACTTCCATTTACTACTTGATTCGCTTTTTCATCAATCCACATTCTGAATTTAAAATCTTTTGTATAATCTCTATCACTATTTTCTATCGTTTCTTGATATAACGTCTTTCCCTTTCCTTTATTTAATTCAGGTACTTTGCTATCTCCTAATTCATTATAATAGTTTAATTCTTTCTTATTCAATGTATCCTGTAAAGCTGTTTCTTCACTCGTTAGATATACTCTTACTACGGCTTCTGGTAAAGTTGACTCTTCTTCCTTTGTTAAATAAATTTCATAAGAGATATCTGCTCCCTTAGTCTTTGCTCTTACTTGAAATTCAAAAACTCCATTTCCTGTTTGGGTTTTACCTTCACCTTCACTCATGGGAAAAGCATTTGTTAAAGAGATTTTATTTGCGTCCGACCTTTTTTCATCATAAATAAAAGTTAAGGTTCCTGTTTCAATCTTATTTTCTGCTGTTCCTTGTCTTGAATATTGAAAAAAGGCAAAAGTAGTTCCTACGGTGATTAAGACTAAACTTAATACCAGTAGACAAACTGCAATTAAACCTTTCAAATTCCTTTTCTCTTCCATAACTTCACTTCTCCTTTATTATTTATACTTTCCATTATAGTTTATTTTTATTATAAAAACACAAAAGTTAACTAAAAAGAAACTATCTATTCTATTTCTATTATAAAACTACCCCCCCCCACGTCAACTTTTTGTTAATTTTTTTGCATCTGAGATGTACACTTTTTATGTAAATTATTTACTTAACGTCACGTTTTTGCTCTTATGAGACGTTACTTCTGAACTATTGAGGGGAAGAAATAAAA
>CANQIE010000048.1 GCA_947623935.1 uncultured Bacilli bacterium
AATAAAGTTTACCTTTATTGGTTACTAATTATTTAAATTCGAATATCCATTTCGAATATCCTCTTCAAAATTCACCAGTTATTTCGAAAATAATGGACCCTAAAAAGACGCTTTTGGAAGTCCTTTTTATAGGTGGAAATAACACACCAAAGAGGAAATATGTCATATTCTATTAGTAGGTAATAAATAAATGAAAAAGAGCTTTGGCTTTAGTTCTTTATCTAATTAAATATGACTCAAATAACCTTTAGGTTATTTCGATTGGATGGAGATATCATTTATTTAATTGATTTACCGACATATCGGATTTATCGATATGAGACTTGCTTTTAATTTCCTTAATTTTATAGAAAGGAGGGATTTCTATGTGTTGTGGAAATAACAATCAACCTAATGTAACAACAACGAATGCAACTTCTGGATGTGGATGCTTAGGAGACATCTTACAAGTTATCTTAAAATTACAATCTAAAGGGGATCCATGTGGCAACTTCCCAGAAGGATGCGATCGACCATTCCTTGGTCCTACCCCAAATATCGTCTGCTATAATACAAGACCGGTAACTTTCTATCGCTGCGGTGATGGTGGTCAATGGATCTTCCCTTATACCCTAAATGGAGTAGATGGTACTAGTGGCGTATTCCGTGTCGAAAACTTAGATGATTGCTGCTGCACTTGCCGTGTATTAGCCCCTAACCCAGACACAGCAGCTGCTGATGAAACTCCTTATGTTTCAACCGATAGCTTCGTTACTATCAACTTAGATTGTGTTGGTGCACTAAGATGTTTAAGTGATACTTATATCGCTTGTGCATAAAAGACAAAAAGGCTTCTTAGGAGGCCTTTTTTTATTCTTCTTTAAAATAGGTAATATCACGAATTAAAATTTCTTGATCGTCCATGGTTAAAAGACGATCGTTAAACTTACCAATCAATTTTGTATGATAGGTTTGATTCTTTGTTTGAATTAAAACAGGGATATGAAAACTGTGATGTGTGGAATGAAAAACAGCATCAATTCGCTTTAAAACTTCTTCTTGACTCATGGTAGTCAAAGGTATATCGCTTCTTTCTGGAGCCATTTTTGTTTCATCTTTGGCACTATAAAATAGACCTCTATTATGGCTAATATCTTTTTTTAAGGGAACTGCCACAACTCTAGGTAGCTTTTTATTCATAATAATCTCCTTCTTCCTAGTAAAATTTATGATATTACTTAAAAAAATATCCATACTAAAAGAGAAAAGGAAAGATTTGGTATGATTCATCAAAACAAAAAAATGGATTATTTTTTACTTTCATTCTTAGGTCTATTTTTGATTATTAGTGTTTTAACAATCTATAGTGCTTCCACTTACCTTCCTAGTTATTTGGGAAATCTACCCTTGAAGCAAATTTTATTTTATCTTTTGGGCTTTGTTATCATGGGACTTATTTACAAAATAGGATATCGGAAGTTCATCGATTTTGCTTATCTTTTTTATGGGATAGGCGTACTTTCATTAATTTTATTGTTTCCTTTTGGAACTTCTGTCAATGGAAGCATCTGTTGGTTTACTGTTCCTGGAATAGGCAGTATTCAGCCTAGCGAATTTATGAAAATCGCCTTAATCTTAGTGCTTTCTAAAGAGACAATGGCCTTTAGAGAAAAGAAAAAGAATACCTTTAGTGAAGAGTTGTGCTTTATTTTAAAAATGATGCTTATTACATTGGTGCCTAGTGTTTTAACATTTCTAGAACCAGATAC
This sequence comes from uncultured Bacilli bacterium, assembly GCA_947623935.1. GTDB lineage: Bacteria > Bacillota_I > Bacilli_A > RF39 > UBA660 > Faecenecus. The sequence goes on from CANQIE010000048.1 coordinate 1,749, forward strand.
CGGAGCGGTACTTCTCTATTTAATTATTTTGGTTACCATGCTCTTTTTGTCGGGACTTCGAATGCGATGGTTTGTAGTTGGAGGAATTCTTTTAGGATTAGTAACAGGAAGCTTTTTTTATCTTTATTTTGGAGAAAGAGAAATGTTTATCCAACTCTTTGGAACAAAACTTTTCTACCGCATGGACCGGCTTTTAGATTGGCGCAAAGGAGACGGTTATCAGTTAGAAAATGCCCTTGCTGCCATTGGTTCGGCAGGACTTCTAGGACATGGCTTTAATCACACGCCTCTTTACTTTCCAGAATCAGGAACGGACTTTATTTTTGCGGTCTTTGCTTCCAATTTTGGCTATATTGCGTCAGTTGTTTTTATTCTTCTTTTGTTTGCTTTCGACTTTTATCTTTTTAGATTATCTTTAAAAAAGAAAGATACCCTTCCCTTCTATCTCGTGATAGCTTTTCTCATCGTCCTTGTTTATCAGCAGATACAAAATATTGGAATGACTCTAGGAATGCTCCCTATTACTGGGATAACATTACCATTTATCAGTTATGGAGGAAGTAGTTTGTTATCCTACTTTATCTTGATGGGCATTATTTTGTCCATACAAAAAGAAAGGGCTAGCATCTAGTTCTTCCTTTTTTCTTTCTTCTTTTTCTGTTTGATATTTTTTTGTTTGGTATTTGTTTTAAATTGTTTACGCATTTTCTTTTCGGCTATTTTACTCTTTTTAAGAGCGATGGCTTCTAGATAAACTTTCTTTAAGTCTTTTCCAATTTGACTTAGGTCTCTTTCTTCTGCTACTTTGTAGGCTTTTTCCGTAAGCGAAGGAAGTTTTTTAGATAAGATGGCTTTAATCTTTTCCTCAAACTCGTCTAAGTTTTTGGCCTTATACACATTTTCACCATCGACTAACCAACCATCAAAAACAGGAATATCACGAATTAAAGCATCGGTCTTAGAAGCACAAGCTTCAATGATAGGTATTCCTTCCGTTTCTTCCAAGGTTGGGAACAAATACAAATCACATCCCGAAAGCGCAGCTTTAATTTTATCTTGCTCCACATAGCCTGCAAAAACCAAGTTAGGAAGTTTGGTATTAACCGCTTCTCTTACCGGTTTAGTCGCAGCCGCAAGAGGACTATGTCCAAACCAAATAAATTTATATTCAGGAAGTCTCTTCGCTAATTCTACGAAATCCACAATTCCCTTTCTTTCGATGTAAAGACCAATTCCAATGATGACTTTATCTTCTTTTGTATAATGATACTCTTTACGGAAAGCCTCCCCTTTCTTTTCATCTCTCGTAAAAAAGGAAAGTTCAATGCCGTTCGAGATGGCATAAATCTTTTTACCAATTCCATAAGTATCTAACAACTTTTTTGAGTATGGAGTGGGCGTTATAATCACATCGCCTTGCCCATAACATTTAATGAGCCATTTCTTAAATAAAGGTGCCGTCTTTTTGCTACCAATAAAACCATCTTTATAATCTTCTTCTGTCGAATGCGCGTGATACACCAGTGGAATTCCTTTTTTATTAAGGCGTTTAGCTAGTTGGTATGATTTTAATCCATAGGTGTTGATATGAGCTACATCATAGGTATCGTTGGGATCTAAGGTATACTCTATATTTTGGTATGTGAGAGCTTTCTTTTGATGTTCAATTGCTTTCCCTAGACCGCTTTTTCCAATGACTTTTAATCCTTCAGTATAAAGTAAAACTTTCATGACTTCACCTTCTTAAAATAATTATAACACGAGCAAAATAAAAAAAGAATGAGAACTTTTTTAAAGGGGGATTAAAAACATGAATTAAAAAATGAAAGCATAAGATAAATTAGGTGATTTTATGCGTATTGTTGCACATGCATGTAACTTATTCGGTTCTCAAAAATTCCAAGAAATGGTGGAACAAAACGAGGCCATTGATGGCATGTCACTCGATGTTACTTCCACCAAAGATGGAAAGATTGTGATTTTTAGTCCGGCTCCTAATAATTCGTTATCGATTGGAGGACTTCAGTCGAGCACATCCGAGCAACTTTCTAGTTTTAACGTTCCTACGTTAGAAGAAGTCATTACCGCTTTTAAAGATTATAAAAAAATTATTACATTGAATATTCTTCCTTTTGGCGTTCCTCCACTTCTTGAAGATACCGCTTCCATCATCAATCAAAAAAACCTCGATTATGTTTTAAACATTAAAAAAATTATTGAAATGTATCCACACTTAAATATTTATTTAAGTAGCACCAATGAAAACATTGTTCAGCACATGAAAGAGCATCTTTCTCCTTTCAAAATTGGATTTGAACTTCAATCGGACAATTTAAATTATATTGATGTAGGCTTTTACAAAATTGGAACCGATATGATTGATATTCCGATTATTGACAAACAAATCAAGCGAAAAAAGGACATTGTCCTTTCAGTTTCCTCTTGTGAAAATATGTCTATGCTTTTAGAATGTCTAAAAAAAGAAATGGATAATCTGAACGAAGATACCAAAAAGAACTTTCAACGTAAGATTATATTTGAAAGCAATTATCCTGAACTCTTCTACTGCGTGTTTGAAAAATAAAAAACTCGGAACCAAAAGGTCTCGAGTTTCATTTCTTATATGGTGGAGAATAGGAGGATCGAACTCCTGACCTCCACGGTGCAAACGTGGCGCTCTCCCAGCTGAGCTAATTCCCCATATTTACTTAACACAGAAGAGGATTTAAGGCACTACTATCCATTTCTGCATCAGTAAATAAATCATAACACTAGCCTATCGCAAAAGTCAAGCATAAAGTATATTTTTTAGCAAAAAACTTTGTAGAGTTACAATTGATGTGACACCGATAAGTATATACAAAAAGCGATTGATCCAGTAAAATGTTAATTGAACAAA
>CANQIE010000049.1 GCA_947623935.1 uncultured Bacilli bacterium
TTGATTATCTTTAACATCTTGAATTATCGGTACCATTTACTACCAGGAATCGAAACGAAGGATAAAAAGAAAAGGCATTTAGGTTCAGTTTGGTATGCCTTGGCGTTGTTTATTTTATCGCTTGTTTTGTTCCGTAATACATTCTATATGTATACTGGTGCAATCGCTATTCTTATTTTAGGTTATGGTGATGGCTTAGCCACACTTATCGGATCTTACTTCGGTAAACATAAATTCGGTGTTAAAGAAAAATCAGTTGAGGGAAGTTTCACTTTATTATTGATGGCTTTCTTAATTGGTACGATTCTTTTACAATCGATGTATCCAACTTCGATGGTAGCAGCATATGCTCTATATATTTCAATATTTGCTACTATGGTTGAACTCTTTGCTCCAGGTGGAACTGATAACTTGTTCTTGCCTTTAGGAGTAGCCTTATACACTTATTTATTAACGAAGTTCACATGGTTTGAACCAATTGCTATAGGCTTTACAATTACAGGTGTTATTATCTTTATCATTATGGCAACTAAGACTTTAACTCCAGGTGCTTCTGTTTGTTCCTTGATTTTTGGAACAGCAATCTTTGCTTTGGCAGGACCTGTTGTGTATGGAGCAGTACTTATCTTTTATTTAACTTCGATTTTATTAGAACATGGTCATAAAAAGTCACTAAAGCAAAAACTACGTAATTTGAACCAAGTAGAAGAAGATGGTTTAGCAATTGTTCTCTTTGCTATCATGTATTATTTTACTGGTAGTGAGATTGCTCTTGTTGCATCATTTGTAGCAGTAGCAGGAGCAACCGCCGATACTTGGAGTAGTGGACTTGGCTATTATTCTAAAGAACGAGTTCGCTCAATTATTACAGGTAAAGTAATTCCAAAAGGTGAAAGTGGTGGTATTACTCAATTAGGTACAACAGGTGCTTTCTTAGGATCTCTCTTAATTGCTTTATTTAGTTTACTTGCTCCAGGAGAAAACTTAATTGCACGTTTCTTACTTATCTTAGGATTCGGATTCTTCACTTCGATTATCGATAGTATCTTCGGTGTTTTCCTACAAGTTAAATACTATGATGAAGCCAAAGGACTTATCTTAGAAGAACGTCCTAAGAATATGAAAGGTATCAAAAAGGTATCAGGATATCGTTTCTTAACTAATGGTATGGTCAACTTCGTAACAGTTATGATTAGTTGTGTACTATGTTGCTCAGTTATGCTCTTGATATTCTAAAATAAATAGTTTTCTAAACACTTGTCATTTTTTGACAAGTGTTTTTATACATTTACACATTAATTTATCCTCCTTTTTGCAAAAAATTTTTATACCGAGAAGATCTATTGCAAGTAGGCAAATGATATTTGTAATGCTTGAAAGGCAAGCAGTAGAAGAATTGGAACAAAATTTTGGTCAAATTAATGGTTACTATTCACAGCTAAAATGCCTAAAAATTAATTTTTCCCACTTTGGTGTTAAAAACGATGTAAAATTGGGATTGAATATATAAAGAACAAATATTTTTTATATAAATCTCCCACTTTGAAAAAAAAGACATTTTTTACAATTTTTAATGAAATAACTACAAACCATTATATTATCTGGATTTGTGAAATTTTTTAAAATCGGCTGTGAATAGTAACAATTAATGTGCAAATCTATACAATTTTATAGATTTGCACATTAATTTGACCAACGTTTTTGCACATTATTTTAACCCAAAAAAAGAGAACCCTAAATTACTCTAGGGTTCTCAAATCATATAGAACATCGCAATTCATTAAATCAATTAATGTTTCATAAACGAAAAATGATAAATAATCATATGGTATATTTTTATAAGAATCATCTTTTCTTTCTTTACAATATTTTTTAAGATTGGTTAAAGCATAATCACTATATTTATAACGAAGTATTAGATTATCTTTAATCATATTAACTATTTCATCAATTGCTAATTCATAATAACTTTGATTTGTCATTTTAAATCCATCTCTTTCTTTGCTTCCATAACTATTTCAGAATCTAACTTATTTAGTCTCTTTTGACATCCTAATATTAAACAATTGGAAACAAGACTGTTTAATTTTCTTGATGAGCCATTACAACAAGAATATAAAGCATTTATTGCATCTTCTGTAAATAAAGATACTTTAACATTGGCAAGTTCTAACCTTGTTTCAATATAATTTTTTACTTCTTCTCTTGTTAGTCCTTCCATCGTATAATTTACTATTACTCTTTGTCGAATTGATTCAAATATCTCTCTTCCTAATTCATCTTTTAATTCTGGTTGACCGATTAATATTAAAGTAAGATAATCTTTAGAATCCATATCAAAGTTAAGTAATATTTTTAAGTTCTTTAATATCTCTCTTGATAGAGTATGAGCATCATCTACAATGATAATTGGTTCTACACGATCTACTAAAACTAATTGTTTAATAGCCTTTTGAATATTATTGTACATATCTACTTGATAACAAGCCCCTATTCCTAATCCTAAAGCATCTCCAATTGATTTGAAAAAATCAAATAAGGTGTAACTAGCATTAGGTGTAATATAAATTACTTTATATAAATCCTTGTTGAGATTTTCTGCAAAACTTCTTATACAAAATGTTTTTCCATATCCTGTTAAACCTGTAAATACACCTAAGCCTTTGACCTCTTTTAAATAATTAAGTCTATAAAGTAATTCTTTATAATCTTTACTTTCAAAACTATTTTCTTGTTTTACTTCTTTTACAAACGGATTACAATCCATTCCATAATATGAAGTATACATTGATTTACTCCTCCTTTTCGATTACAAATCGATCATCATTTATTATTTTTGAATAATCAATTCCTTCTTTTCTTTTAACTTTACTATTAGCTACTTTATCGACTTTTTTGATACTGGTTATTCTTTTGTTTTTCTCATACAAAAATAATTCATTTAGATTAAGAGGATCATATCTTAATTCGATAGTTTGTCCAACATATTTATGAGGTACTTCATAATACTCATTATTAAGTGAGATAGTTTGATCTAGTCTTACTTTTTTTGTTGTTCTATGCAAGAAGCATTCATCAACAAACTCTTCTTCTAAAAATGTTACTTGATTATATTCTTGATGCCATCTTTCTTTAGGTGATTCTTTTGTTGTAGAATGTATTTTGTTTATGTATTCACTATAAAGAAATTGATTAAGACTATCTCTTACATCTGTTAAAGATTTGAATTGATTCCAATCCGTACATCTCATCCAGCCATCCTTTATGGTTCTAAATAATCTTTCTTGTTTGGCTTTGGCTTCTGGCGTATAAGGTTTAGCATGAATTAATTCAATACCTAAAGAGGCACAAATAAATGATAGTTGTTTGTTATCATAAGGACCACCATTATCTACAAAAAGTCTTTTAGGTTTACCATAAGTTTTAATTGCTTTTTTAAAAACGTCTTGCATGTTAATAGCATTATCATGAAAAAAGATATCATATCCCATAATCATTCTTGACTTATCATCGATAAACATAATAATGTAAGTCTTGTATTTTACATTATTTATTTGAATATAAGGACCTTGTGAGGTATCTGCTTGCCAGCAGTCATTCACATGCTCCATTTCAAACATTCTCCGTTCGACCGTGCTTGTTTGACTTGCTTTTAAATTATTGCTTCTTAAGTATCTTAGAATTGTACAAAGTGATACTTTACTAGCTGTAATATAACCTTCTTCTAACAATATGTGATAAATAGCTGTTCCTGTTATTTTAGGGAATGTTTGTCTTAGTTCTTGAATTCGGTTCATTGTTTCATTGTTCATTTTCCGAGAATTTGCTTTATCTTTCCTTTCTTTTTTAGATAAAGCCTCTAGACCATACTTTTTATAAGATAAATACCAGTTTTTTATACAACCTTTTGAAAAATGATACTCTTTTTCATTAAAATAATAAGTTTGTTGGCATGCGAAAGACATATACTCACTATCTGAATTAAAACTATGCGTTTTATTTATTAATGGAGCAATAATACTAAATCGAAAAAGTCCTTTATCGTTGTAAAATTTATCCAAAATGTTCTTTTCCTCCTTTCCAACTTTATCATAATGGATTGAAAGGAGGATTAAAAGGCTACTCTTATGTTGGTGCCCATCTTAAGATGGGCATAGATAAAAACAGCCTAATTTA
>CANQIE010000050.1 GCA_947623935.1 uncultured Bacilli bacterium
CTCCATGTGGAGCCAGCCAGTAATATGCCCTTATAGGGCTACATAAAAACCACTAGTTGAACTAGTGGATTTTTATTATACTAGTTTTTTATTGATGTCTCCTAATTGGGGTTCACATCACAATGTAACAGGTTTTTTAATGTCTAAAATAATGGGTAAAACAATAGGTCTTCTACCCGTTAATTCTTGAAGATACGTATCTAATTCGTTGATAATGGTAGACTTCATATCGGCATACGGCATTTTTTCATTTAAGCAATGACGAATAATATTCGTAGCATGATTTTCAATATCACGAATGACATCTTCGTTTTCATTTACTTGGATAAATCCACGGGTGGCAATATTCGGACGAATTAAGAGTTCGTGATGATCCATATCGATGTTGGCAATGACGACTAAGATACCATCACTCGCCATGATTTTACGGTCTCGAATAACCGCACTTCCAATTTCTCCAATGCGGTTTCCATCGACATAGACGTCTCCTGCTGGAACCGTTTCGTGGGATTTGGTAATAACATGATTCTTCATCGATAAGATATCCCCATTCATGACTACAAATGTATTTTCTTTAGGAATACCACATTCAATACCTACATTAGCATGTTCTTTTAACATACGATAATCCCCATGGAAAGGCATCAAATATTTAGGATTGATTAAGCGAATCATCAATTTTAATTCTTCTTGGTTCGCGTGCCCTGAAGTATGTAACTCCGATAGGGAAGTGTTGGTAAACACTTTAACTCCTTTTAAGTAAAGTTTATTGATCGTTCTAGAAATACTAAGGGCATTTCCTGGAATTGGACTCGATGAGAAAATAACAATATCATCGGATCTTAACTTAATTTGTTTATGACTACCATCGGCAATACGAGATAGAGCAGCCAAAGGTTCTCCTTGACTACCGGTACAAAGCAAGCATACTTCGCCCGGTTTTAAGTTGTTGGCTTCTTCTGGGGTAATAATTAATTCACGATGGTCGATATAGCCTCCATTAATAGATATCTGAATATTATTTTCCATCGAACGACCGAATACACAAATCTTGCGGTTATGTTTATAACAGGTCTCAACGATATGTTTCAAACGATAAATGTTGGAAGCAAACGTTGCAATGATGATTCGATTGGTACTATATTTATCAAAAATATCCGATAGAGCATTATCGACTTTCGATTCACTAATCGACATTCCTTCATTTAGTGCATTGGTACTATCGCTAATGAGTAAGTCGACGCCTCGTTTTCCAATTTCAGCCATTTTGTGTAGATCTGCCATAGGTCCAATTGGGGTAAGGTCAAACTTAAAGTCTCCGGTAGTAACCACGGTTCCATCTTCCGTTGTAATGGCAATTCCGTGTGAATCTGGAATGGAGTGTGTTGTTCTAAAAAATTCGACGGTAATCGAACCTAGTTTTAGGACAGTTTGGTCGGTGTAGACGAATAAATTATCATAACGAATGTTACGATCTTCTAATTTTAAGGCAATTAATTCTTTCGCTTGATTAGGCGCATAAATAGCAGGAATATCCACCGTTTGTAATAAAAAAGGAATTCCTCCAATATGATCTTCATGCCCGTGCGTAATCACAAGTGCTCTTATTTTATCTTGATTTTGTTTTAAAAAAGTAAAATCTGGTAAAACGTAATCTATACCTAAAAGTTCTCCTACTGGAAAACAAATACCCGCATCAATAATAACAATATCGTCTTTATGCATTACACAATACATATTTTTTCCGACTTCACCCAAACCACCTAAAACAATAATTTTTGTTTCACTGGTTTCTTTGTTCATTTTATTAAAATAACTCCTTTCATTATGTTCATTTTAAAAGAACTAACCGAATTGATTATACGCTAGTTTTTTTATTTTGTCTATCCCTAAATCTTATAGAAAAAAGAAAAACCCTCATCTAAAAGGGCAAATATAAAAATGCCTAAATTATTTTTATATATGAGTGTGAATTTGTTTGATATAAGTCTTAGCTTCTTCCTTATAATCTTCTAAAAGAGATGTGGACTTTTTCATTTGGTGATCTGAATACGCCATTATTTCCATGAGTTCCTTTTTATTCATTTGCCTCTGATGTGTAGGATTACTAAAGTCTCTTATTTGTAAAAGCAAATTTTCGAAGGTTCCTCCTTTTATCTGCAGTTGAGTCATAGGAACATAGCAAAGATGGATATCGGTTTTTTCATAAGAATCCATCAAAAGTCCATTTTCAAAATAGAAAAAGAGGCGATTCGTTAAATCGTGTACATAGTAAGTATCATGGTAACGAATGAGATTAGCAAAATGATTTCCTTTAATAACTTGCTCTTTAGGGTCTAAAACATCGGTGGAACAATAAAAGGCTTCTCCTTCTAATCCTAATTTTTTGAAGATATCTTGATGAAGAAAAGATAAATGTCTACAGCAACCCATTCCATAGGTAACTTGAAGTCCAAACAATTCACTATCATAGGCAAACAAATCTTTATTAGCAGTACGATAAAACTTTTTAGTATTGGATAGATACCCTCCATCAATTAGCTTTTGTAATAGATAAGAATAACTAATGGGATTTCCATCAAGACCGATGTCTTTTAGCAAAAGAGCTGTTAAATCCAATAGTTCATTATAGTAGGGAAGGACCTTTTGACATTTTTCTTTTTCTACGCCTAGATGGTATTGATAACTTAACTGGGCAATTTTAAGTGCTTTAGAATTGGGCAGTTTTTGAACATTTTCATCTTGATTCCATGAAGCAGGCGATACCCAGAAAGTTTTAAGTAACGTATAAATATCGTATAAAGTTAAATTCTTATAAGTATCCAAATACATAAAGATCCCCCTTTCTTTTTCGTTTTCCAATTATACCACAAAAGAGGCTTAAAGTCAATTTTTTTCATGTTTATTATTACTTAAATACTTAAATGTGAAATTTATTTCTAAATGCAACTGCCATATTATAAAAGGATTGCATTTAACCCAAGAAATAGAATAAGTTGCAT